>DATEEW010000276.1:0-4113 GCA_035280965.1 Burkholderiales bacterium | reverse complement strand
TTGACCGGTATAGGCTTGCTCTACGTTTATATCGCCGGTCACGCCAGTCGTGTACACAACGTTCTGCTACTACTCAGCATTCTGCCCATCGCCTTTATCGCCAATATTCTGCGCGTTCTGATTTTGATGCTGGTCACGTACTACTACGGCGACGGCGCCGGACGTGCGTTCCACGATCAGGCCGGTTATCTCGAAATCGTTTTCGCCTTCGGCGGCTTCTTCGCGCTGGATGCGCTGCTGTCGCTATTCTTCAGACGACGCCCTATAAAAAGCCAAACAGCATGAATCGCAAATCCCCACGCTTTATTTCCTTCTCTCTCGCCACATTGATGCTTGTCGCGAGCGGGGCTGCAGCGCTCTTGCGTCCGGATTTCGCCAGCACTTCTCCAGTGATCGGTCTGGCGTCCTTGATTCCCGAACAGATCGGCGAGTGGAAGCTGGAGCATACCCCGCTCATACAGGTAGATCTGGCGCCTCGGCGCGACGAAGACGAAGAGGCTTCTCGAGACTCGCCTTACGACGAAACCTTGATGCGGTCTTATGTCAACCCTCAAGGCGAGCGCGTCATGCTTGCGTTGGCTTACGGCGCGCAACAGCGACAGGAAGTAAAAATCCACCGGCCCGAACTCTGTTATATCGCGCAGGGTTTTAAGGTGAAAGAGCAGGGCAAGGAAAGTGTCACGCTTTCCAGTGGCCGGACGCTGATGACAACACGGCTGCTTGCGCAGAGCGATCGACGTGTAGAACCGGTCACCTACTGGATTCGCATCGGCGATGAAATCACGCACAACGCCTGGCAGTCGCGGATGTCCATTTTCCGCACCGGCCTCAATGGTCGAGTGCCGGACGGCATTCTCGTGCGCGCCTCTCAAGCTTTCCCGCGGGGACAGGGCGACGCGGCTCAAAGCTTCGCCGTGCAGGAATCTTTTCTGCGCGCGCTGTACGACAGCCTGGACGCGCGGGCGCGGCAGCTGGTGGCGGGACCGGAACGCGTCGTTAAAGCCGGATAAAGACGATCCCTTGGGCCGCTCTCATTGGGTGCTCCTAAGAAGAAGCATGTTTGTCTACGTTTTCACAAGAAGTTTTACGTACGCTGGACTAATCTGCGCCGCCCGCACGAATCGATTGAATCGAATTGGCGGTGCAACCCCAAGTAGTAAGTAGCGACCCGAGAAGCCTCCCTATGGAAACCGAGTTGCGAAGCAAATTGCTCAACGCGCAACCGCTTTCCGGGATGCGCGTTGCGGTTGTATGCGATTGGCTTACTTGCTATGCCGGCTCTGAACGCGTGCTTGAACAAATTTTGCGACTCTTTCCTACGGCGGATTTGTTCGCAGTAGTCGATTTTCTTCCTCTGAAAGCCAGGGACTTCATTCTTCACAAAAAAGTTCGAACGACTTTTATTCAGCGTATGCCGGGCGCTGCGAAACACTTCCGCGGCTATTTACCTTTAATGCCGCTTGCAATAGAACAACACGATTTGTCCTCGTACGATCTGGTGTTATCGAGCTGCCATGCCATTGCGAAAGGCGTTTTGATCGGCCCGGACCAATTGCACATCAGCTATGTTCACTCACCCATGCGCTATGCGTGGGATTTTCAACATCAGTACTTACGCGAAGCGGATTTGGATCGAGGCATTACAAGTTGGGTGGCACGTTGGTTACTCCATCGGATCCGGCTCTGGGATGTGCGCACCGCCTGCGGCGTAGACCAATTCATCGCCAATTCGCAATTCATCCGGCGACGGATTCAGAAAACCTATCGCCGCGACGCTAAAGTGATTTATCCGCCGGTAGACCTCTCTACATTTCGACGCACCGATCAAGCACGACAAGACTACTATTTCACTGCTTCGCGCATGGTTCCCTACAAACGCATGGATCTTATCGTCGAAGCGTTCAGTTTGATGAAGGACCGCAAGCTCGTGGTGATTGGAGAAGGACCGGAGATGGCGCGCGTGAAGGCCAAAGCCGGACCGAATGTCGAGTTTCTTGGCTATCGACCGACCGAGGAAATCGTGCGGCACATGCAGCGCGCACGCGCCTTTGTTTTCGCTGCCGAGGAAGACTTCGGCATTCTTCCCGTGGAAGCACAGGCATGCGGAACGCCCGTCATTGCCTATGGCCGGGGCGGCGCGCGCGAAACGGTTCTCGATTTAAACAGTCCCTATCCGAGCGGCGTTTTTTTCCACCACCAGCGGACAGAAGACCTGATCGACGCCGTGCAAAGCTTCGAGTCGAATGCCGCAGCATTCGACCCTGAAGCGATAAGGCGCAACGCCGAACGTTTCAGCCCGGAGGAATTTCGCGGCCGCTTTCTCAATGTGGTGAAAGAAGCAGTATTCGATTTCAACGCCCTCTCCGGCAACGCCCCAGCATTCCGGCCTCTTGAAACCTACATCACTTGACAACTAAGGATGGGCGATAGAAACGCAAGCGCCCCACGTCGCGCTGGGCAATCTTCCTGAAGCTCTGGACAATATGAGATGAGAAGCCGGTACGTAGATAAACCCCAGCTCGAGCCGGTCGCCTGCGCAGGCTGTTTAGTCCCTGCCTCACCCTGTGGTAGGCTCCCTGCCCAGGTTCGGAGATGGCCTGCTTCACAGAGGGAAATAAGTGATACTCGTTACCGGTGGCGCCGGCTTCATCGGCTCAAATTTCGTACTCGACTGGCTTGCTCAAAACGACGAGCCTATCCTCAATGTAGACAAGCTGACCTACGCGGGAAATCCGGCCAACCTGGAGTCGGTGGCCGCGCATCCGTCTTATCACTTAGTTAAAGCCGATATTTGCGATCGCGACCAGCTATGTCGCTTATTTGAGGAGCATCGGCCGCGAGCGGTGGTTCATTTCGCGGCGGAAAGCCATGTAGATCGCTCCATTCATGGCCCCGCCGAGTTCATTCATACAAATGTCGTGGGCACCTTCAACCTGCTGGAAGAAGCGCGCACCTATTGGTCCGGCTTGCCGAATGCAGAAAAAAGCACATTTCGGTTTTTGCACGTCTCGACTGACGAAGTTTATGGTTCGCTGGGACCGGTCGATCCCGCCTTTAGCGAGACGACCGCATACGCCCCGAACAGTCCCTATTCCGCCTCCAAAGCGGCCAGCGATCATCTGGTGCGGGCCTATCACCACACCTATGGCATGCCCACGGTGACGACGAATTGCTCCAACAACTACGGGCCTTATCAATTTCCGGAGAAATTGATTCCGCTCATAATTTTCAACGCCACACATGAACAGCCGCTTCCGGTTTACGGCGACGGCATGAACGTACGCGACTGGCTCTATGTGGGAGACCATTGCGCGGCCATACGCACTGTCCTCGCGAAGGGCCGCGTGGGCGAGGTGTATAACATCGGCGGCAACGCGGAGCGCGCTAACATTGAGGTGGTAAAAAAGATTTGCGCAATCCTGGATGAATTACGGCCTAGAGCTGCCGGCCCGCACGAAGCGCTAATACGTTACGTGACGGACCGCCCCGGCCATGATCGTCGCTATGCAATCGACGCGACGAAAATCCGCAATGAACTCGGCTGGCAGCCCACAGAGTCCTTCGACAGCGGCATGCGCCGGACGGTGCAGTGGTATTTGGAACATGAAGAATGGATCGCAGCAGTCAATAGCGGCGAATATCGAAAATGGCTGACGCAGAATTATGCGCAGCGCAGCGTTTCGGCTTAAAGGAATGTCCGATTAAATGCCGAGGATGATCGCGAGTACGCGCAGCTGTACGAGCGAGGACAAAGCAAAATAACACCTTGAACGCTGTAAGTGGGCGACACAACTTATCGATAAACCTTGATCAGAGTTCCCTTAAGAACCATGCAAAACAGAAAAGGCATCATCCTCGCCGGCGGCTCCGGCACACGTCTTTATCCAGTCACGCAAGTCGTTTCCAAGCAACTGTTGCCGGTATACGACAAGCCGATGATCTACTACCCGCTGTCAATACTGATGCTGGCGGGTATACGAGAAATCCTGATCATTTCCACGCCTCAGGACACGCCTCGTTTCGAACAGCTTTTGCTTGACGGGGCCCAATGGGGCCTTAAGCTTTCGTATGCCGTACAACCCTCGCCCGATGGCCTCGCGCAAGCGCTCATCA
>DATEEW010000275.1:0-4691 GCA_035280965.1 Burkholderiales bacterium | reverse complement strand
CGGATCCGCGCCCAGATTGCCGACCAGGATAACTTTGTTGACTGAGGCCATGCTTCGCTCCTGAATGAATAGCTTGATAGTTTAATGGGCCGCGCCACTTACCGCACGCCCGCGCGAGGGTGATGGAACTTGCATGCCGGCTGCCGCCCCGATCCAAAGCAGCGCCAGCACGGCGGCCAGCATGAATACCGCCTGCGGACCGAATTCGCGCGTTAGCCAGCCGCCCAGCACGCCGCCCACCGCAAGCCCCAGATTCTGCGTGGTGTTGTAGACGCCCAGGGCCATTCCGCGCGAAGCCGCCGGCGCAACGCGCGAGACAAGCGAAGGCAGGCTGGCTTCCAGGATATTGAATGCGATAAAGAAAACCAACAGCAAGCCGATGTGAGCGTAAATCGAAGTGACGCCGAAGGCGTAACCGATTTGTACGAATAAAAGCAGCACAATAGAACCAATGAATAGACGCTTGGCGCGGCCGCGCCGCTCGGCGGTCAATAGCGGCGGCACCATTAGCACGAAAGACAGCAACACTACAGGCAAGTAAACCATCCAGGGTTGACGGGACAGCGGCACGCCCGCTTCGACCAGCAGGGTCGGCACCATTACAAACATGGCCATCATTGCCACGTGCAGAGTGAAAATGCCGAAATTCAACCGCAACAACTCGGCGTTTTTCAGCACGGCGACAAAACTCGCTTTGCTCACATCGGCGTGGGCAGCGTGCACGGCCGGTTCGGCCGGAACAATGCGGTACAACACAACGATCGCGCCCAGCGCTAGCAAAGCCGTGAAGACAAAAATGCCGTTCAGGCCGACCCATTGATAAAGCACCGGGGAAGCGACTAGGCACAGAGCGAACATCAGGCCGATGGAGCTTCCGATCACGGCCATGGTCTTGGTGCGGTGCTCCTCGCGTGTCAGATCGGCCGCCAATGCCATAACGGCGGCGGAAATCGCGCCGGCACCCTGTATGGCGCGTCCGGCGATGACAATCCAGATGTTCTGACCGATGGCCGCGATAAAACTGCCCAGGGCGAAAATCAGCAGGCCGATGAGAATCATCCGTTTGCGGCCGAAACGGTCCGCTGCCATGCCATAAGGTATCTGCAGGCACCCCTGCGTCAGGTTGTAGATACCCAGCGCCCAACCAATCAGCAGCATGTCATGCCCCCCTTGCAAAGCCGGGGCATGCACAACGAAAACGGGCAGGATCGAAAACGCGCCGAACATGCGCAGCGCAAAGATGGAACCTAACGAGAAGGCCGCGCGGGTTTCCTCGGCCGTCATCCGGTGCGAGGAAGATGGAGACTGCATTCTTGAATTCTTGAGGATGGCGTCGAGACGGGCGAGTTGCGTATAGTAGCAGGTTTGCTTTTGCTCTCCCTCACATGGACGCCATCCGCGTACGCGGTGCACGCACGCACAATCTCAAGAACATCAGTCTTGACCTGCCTCGCAACAAGCTGATTGTCATTACCGGCCTTTCCGGCTCCGGCAAGTCTTCGCTCGCCTTCGACACCTTGTATGCGGAGGGTCAACGTCGCTACGTCGAATCGCTTTCGGCTTATGCCCGGCAATTCCTGCAACTGATGGAAAAGCCGGATGTGGATTTGATCGAGGGATTGTCCCCGGCAATTTCGATCGAGCAGAAGGCCACGAGTCACAACCCTCGTTCCACCGTGGGTACGGTGACCGAAATCCACGATTACCTCCGCCTGCTTTTCGCGCGCGTCGGGACGCCTTATTGCCCCGATCACGGGCAGGCCCTTAGCTCGCAGTCCGTCGCTCAGATGGTCGACCATGTGCTGGCTTTGCCCGAGGACACGCGGTTGATGATCCTTGCTCCCGTCATCACCGGCCGCAAAGGCGAACAGAGCGATCTGTTCGAAGAACTCCGCGCCCAAGGTTTTGTCCGTTTGCGCGTGGACGGCAAGGTCTACGAAATCGACGCCCTGCCTAAACTCGCTAAAAGCACCAAGCACAGCATCGATGTGGTCATCGACCGACTCAAAGTGCGCGCCGATCAAAAGCAGCGACTTTCGGAATCGTTCGAAACGGCGCTGCGTCATGCCGACGGCCGCGCCATCGCGCTGGAAATGGATAACGAAGTCGAACATCTGTTTTCGGCGAAATTCGCCTGCCCGATTTGCAGCTATTCGCTGCCCGAAATGGAACCGCGCCTGTTCTCTTTCAACAATCCGATGGGCGCCTGCCCGGAATGCGACGGCTTGGGGTCGATCCAGTTTTTCGATCCGAAGCGCGTAGTCGCGCATCCGGACATGTCGCTCGCCTCCGGCGCGATTCGCGGCTGGGACCGCCGCAATCAATTCTATTTCCAGATGCTCACCAGCCTGGGCTCGCATTTCAAATTCGATGTGGACAAGTCCTTTGCCTCATTGAGCGAAGCGGTGCAAGGCATCGTGCTGTACGGCACCAAAGAAAAAATCCCCTTCTCCTATTTGAACGAGCGCGGCAAGACCACCATTCGCGAGCACGCCTTCGAAGGTATCGTTCCGAATCTTCAACGGCGATACAAAGAAACCGATTCGGTCGTCGTGCGCGAAGAACTGGCGAAGTATTTGAACAACAAAGCCTGCCCGGCCTGTAATGGCGTCCGCCTGCGCAGTGAAGCTCGTCATGTCAAAGTTGCCGAATACGGCCTGTACGAAATCAGCGCCATGCCCTTGCGCGAATGCATCGCGTTTTTTCAGTCGTTGCAATTGCCGGGTCAAAAAGCGCAAATCGCGGAAAAGATCGTGCATGAAATCACCGCGCGCCTTTCCTTCCTCGTCAATGTGGGCCTGGACTATCTTTCCCTCGATCGTTCGGCCGAAACCCTCTCGGGCGGGGAATCGCAACGTATTCGTCTCGCTTCGCAAATCGGCTCGGGGCTCACCGGCGTCATGTACGTGCTCGACGAACCGTCCATCGGCTTGCATCAACGTGACAACGATCGCTTGCTCGGTACGCTGAAATATTTGCGCGACATCGGCAACACCGTCATCGTGGTAGAGCACGATGAAGACGCCATTCGCGCTGCCGACCATGTCGTCGATATGGGTTTGGGCGCAGGCGAACACGGCGGTCGCATCATTGCAGAAGGAATACCGCGCGCCATCGAAAAGAGTGCGGAGTCGATCACCGGTCAGTATCTCTCGGGCACGCGAAGCATTGCATTGCCGGCGAAGCGCCACAAGCCCGACTCCGAACGGATGCTCTATGTGCGCGGTGCGCGCGGCAACAATTTGAAGAACATCACGCTTGAACTACCGGTTGGATTGTTCACTTGCATCACCGGCGTATCGGGTTCGGGCAAATCCACGTTGATCAACGACACGCTCTATACCAGTGTCGCGCACGAGCTTTATGGCAGTTCAGGCGAACCGGCGCCGCACGACGAAATCGAAGGCATGGCGCATTTCGACAAAGTGATTAACGTCGATCAAAGCCCGATCGGGCGCACGCCGCGCTCGAATCCGGCAACGTATACCGGTTTATTCACGCCGATCCGCGATCTATTTGCCGGCGTGCCGGCCGCGCGTGAGCGCGGCTACGGCCCCGGACGCTTCAGTTTCAATGTCAAAGGCGGTCGGTGCGAAGCCTGCCAGGGCGACGGCGTGCTCAAAGTGGAAATGCACTTTCTGCCCGACATTTACGTACCTTGCGATGTGTGCCACAGCAAACGCTATAACCGCGAAACGCTGGAGGTACAGTACAAGGGCAAGAATATTTACGAAGTACTGCAAATGACGGTAGAAAAGGCGCATGAGTTTTTCAACGCTGTGCCGATGATCGAGCGCACATTGCAGACACTGCTGGATGTGGGGTTGGGGTACGTGCAATTAGGCCAATCTGCAACCACGCTGTCGGGCGGCGAAGCACAACGGGTCAAGCTCGCGCTCGAACTTTCGAAACGCGATACCGGCCGCACGCTTTATATCCTCGACGAGCCCACCACCGGTTTGCACTTCCACGATATCGACCTGTTATTGGGCGTGCTGCACCGACTCAGGGATCACGGCAATACTGTGGTGGTCATTGAACACAATCTCGACGTGATCAAAACCGCCGACTGGGTCATCGATTTGGGACCCGAGGGCGGCGACGGCGGGGGACAAATCGTTGCTCAGGGCAACCCCGAAGAAATCGCGGCGCACAAGGAAAGTTATACTGGGCGTTATTTACGCCCGCTATTGGGGCGACAGCGCAGCAAACCGGCGTTGGTCTGAAAAACGAGGGAAGTTTCTTCATGCGTTACTTAATGTTTGCAGTACTCGCCATGCTATGCAGTCCGGCCTTCGCACAAATGTACCGCTGCGGCACCCAATTCCAGGATCGCCCCTGCGAAACCAACACTTCGGCCGCGCCCACTTCCAAGAACGCCGTCGAATCCGGCGAAAACCGTGCGGCACGGGAGCACGCCGATGAAGAACGCAGAAAAGCGTATGAGCGCTACCCCTGCGCCCGTTACGATCAGGATCTGCAGAATATCCATGATGCGACGGATCTCCCCGGTCAGAATATGGAAGCCCTGGACAAGCGTGCGCACGCAGTCGCCGAACAGCGCAAGTTCGCCGGATGTAGCTGATTCAGGGGTGGGGCATGCGGAAGAATTACGCACCCCGGCCCACTCACCCCCCGCTTATTTTCGAAATACGAATAAGCTTGCTTCCCTAATCAAGAAAAAAGGGGAG
>DATEEW010000274.1:0-4338 GCA_035280965.1 Burkholderiales bacterium | reverse complement strand
CAGATTGAAAAGCTTCATCGACGGGCTTGCCGAAGTCTCGGCGAGTCTGCAACAAACGCGCAGTCCGGCGCAGTGGAAGAATTGGGCGGAACGAGTGCTGGCGCGTTTCTATCTTTTCGATGAAATAGAAAATCGCGATGTTCAAACCCTTCGCTCGGCAATGCAGCGCTTGTGCGACTACGCGGATCGTGCCGCGTTCAAGGATGCGATTCCCTACGCGGTCTGGTTCTCCAAACTTGAAGCTTTACTGGAACGCGAAAGTGGAGGTCAGGAGTTTTATAACGGTGGAATTACCTTCGCCTCTTTGCGTCCCTTGCGCGCGATCCCGGCCCGTTTCGTCGCGGTATTGGGTTTGAACGACAAGGAGTATCCGCGTCAGGCTGCGCGTCTGGGTTTCGATTTGATGGAAGATGCGGCGCAACGTGGCGATCGTATCCCACGCGACGAAGATCGCTATGCCTTTTTGGACGTCTTGCTTGCGACGCGGGAACAGTTGCATCTCAGCTATACCGGACGCAGTCTGCGCGATGACGCAGAGCTCCCACCTTCGCCGGTCCTTGCGGAATTTCTCGATGCCTTGAGTCGTTGCACTGGTATGAATTCGGGCTCGCCCGAATGGCGCGAGCGGGTGATCGAACATCCCTTGCAGCCTTTCAGTGCGCGCTATTTCGATGGGCGCGCTCCGCACTTGTACAGCTATTCAAACGAGTACATTCCGGCGGACGCGCAGTTGGTCCCCAATGCGTTTATCGCTGAACCGTTGTCGTTTTCGACAGAGGTCGAATCGGAAATCAATCTGGAGGCTCTTGAAAGTTTTCTGCGCAATCCGGCGCGTTATTTTTTGCGCCAACGTCTGGGTTTGCGTCTGGTTGAAAGCGAGGACGAGGTCGAGGAAAACGAACCATTCGGCCTCAAAGGGTTGGCTCAATGGACGCTATGCAATGCCGTACTGAAGGATAAACTGGAAAGCCTGGAATTGGTGCAGTCGCGTGCACGTGCCAGAGCGGCCGGATATTTGCCGCATGGCGTCTTCGGCGACGTTTTGCATGCGCGTTTCTTCGGGCAGATGCAAGTCATTGCGGAAGCGATCCGTAGAACTGGGCCATTACGTGTGCAGCCTTTTGAAACGCCGATGGGTTTTTCAGGTGTGGCACGAATCACAGAAACTGGCGAGCAGTTGGTGTGGCAGCCGGGGAAATTGCGCGATAGGCATTTGCTCGTGCAATGGATCCGGCATTTGGCGCTGAACGCCGGCGGTTTCAAATGCGCGACACACATACATGCGCTTGGAGACAAAGGTGGCGTGCGTACGCAGCGTTTATTGCCCGTTGAAAACGCGCAAGCAGTTTTGGGCGGCATGGTCGATTTGATGCATCAAGCACTGTCCGAGCCTTTAGCTTTTTTTCCGAAGGCGAGTCGCACTTATGTCGAAGCTTGTCTGAAGGATGTCGGACAAGCGCAGGCGCTCAAGGCGGCCCGCTACGAATGGGAAGGAAACCAAAGACAGCAAGGCGAAGGCGTGGATCCTTATTTTGCGCTCGCTTTTCGGGGGCGCGATCCTTTTGCGGGCGATTTCGCCGAATTGGCCCTGAGCTTGTATATGCCGTTGCTGGAGGCGATGCGCGATGGCTGAGGAGCGGACAAAGTTGATTCACCTCGAACTTGCCCAGGTGCCTTTGCAGGGACGCGTCCTGATCGAGGCAAGCGCGGGAACGGGCAAGACCTGGACGATCGCCGCCTTGTACGTGCGCTTGTTGCTCGAATCGCGTCTGCAAGTGCAGAACCTGTTAGTGCTGACTTTTACCAACGCGGCCACCGCGGAATTACGCGCACGCATCCGTCAGCGCCTCATCTCTGTGCGGGAGGCTTTGGAAAACCCGCAAGCTTTCGCGAAGAGCGAAGATGTATTGCTGCGATACTTGGTGAGCCGCTCGGCGGACCTGCATGCCGATCGGCTTTGGATCAACGCGGCCATCGAAAATTTCGATCTCGCATCCATCTATACCATCCATGCTTTTTGCCAACGTGCTCTGGTCGAGCATGCCTTCGAAAGCGGCAAGCCTTTCGATTCTGAATTGTTGAACGAAGACCAGCCTTTGCTGGAAATGATGGTGCGCGATTGCTGGCGTATCGATATGCAGACTACGCATCCGCTATGGGCGGCGTGGCTTGATTCTCAAGCGATCAACCCGCATCGTCTCGCCGAGAAAATCGCAATACTCCACCGCTGCGGGACTGCGGCGGTTCACCGGCCGCCGGTACCGCCGGAGAGTCTCATCGAGGACTATATGGCGGTACTCGAGACATGTCGTTCGATCTGGCTTAGCGGCGCTCGCGAAGCCTACGAATTGATCGAGGCCTCCAAAACATTAAGCAAAACGAATTACAACAAAAAGCGTCTGCCAATAATGTGGGCGCGTATCGAGGTGGCGTTGGTCAGTCCGGTGGAGGGGTGGCTGTCTGAAGTCGAGCGCTTTACTCCGGCGGGGCTGCGAGCAAATCTCAAAGCAGGTGAGGGTACCCCCCCCGAGCATCCTTTCTTTGAAGCATTGGGTTGCTGGCACACCGCGCATCTGCGGCTGTTGGATGCGTTCAACGCGCGATTGGCGCATTGGACTGTCAGCCTCGCGCATCAAGTCGATGCGCGCCTGAGGACGTACAAACAAGAAAGGCGCCTGCAATCCTATGACGACCTTTTGCGCGAACTGGACGAGGCCTTGAATGGCGAGGGTGGAACTGTACTTGCCGCAGGTTTGCATCGGCGTTATGCCGCTGCGTTGATCGATGAATTTCAGGATACCGATCCGCGTCAGTATGGAATTTTCGAAAAGATCTACGCCGGTACGGATGCCTTGCGTTGTTTTGTTGGCGATCCCAAACAAGCCATCTATTCCTTCCGTGGCGCGGACGTGCATGCATACCTGCGCGCGCGCCATGAGGCTCAATCCGGTTTCACCTTGGGCGTCAATCGGCGTTCCGTGCCGCCGCTTGTGGGCGCACTGAATCGTTTATTTGGCGCGAACCCGCGTGCCTTTATCGAAAAAGGAATCGAGTTCCTGCCGGTGGATCCGATCCCTGCCGATGAGTCCCTGCATATCGAAGCCGAGATCGAGACGGCTTCTTTGCAATGCTGGTTTATGGCGAGGGAGGGGGAAGAAAAGCAGATCACGAAGGGTCGCGCTCATGTGCTTGCAGCCGAATCCGCTGCCGAAGAAATCGCGCGCTTGTTGACGCTATCGGCGCAGGGGCGCGCTTGTATGCGCGGCTCTCACGGTGAACGGCGGCTGGCCGGGCGGGATATCGCCGTATTGGTCCGTAAGCATAGTCAGGCGAGCCGCGTTCGTGAAGCCTTGGCTGCTCGCGGCGTGGCGAGCGTCACCTATGGTCAAGACAGCGTTTATCGAAGCGCGGAGGCGGTTGAGTTGACCCGGGTGCTGAGGGGCATTGCTGAAGTTTCGCGAGAAGATTTGTTGATTGCGGCGCTCGGTACCGAATTGCTGGGACGCGGTGCGCGCGCCCTGGTCGCGCTGCGAGAAGATGATGCAGCTTGGGCTGGCATTGTCGAGCGTTTCGCTGGCTATCACAGCATCGCCCAGGAACAAGGCTTCATCCGCATGTGGCGCAAGTTGCTGGCCGACGAGAACGTTCCCGCGAGGCTCTTATCCTTTGCCGATGGTGCGCGCCGTCTCACGAATGTTCAACATTTGGCCGATCTGCTGCATCAGGCGGCATGCGATGAAGGCCTCGATTTGGAACAGTTGGTGCGGTTGTTGGAACGCGAAGCCGCTGTTGAAGGGAATAAAGTCGAAGCGCACCAACTTCGTCTCGAGTCCGACGAAAATCTGGTGCAAATTCTGACCGTTCACACGGCGAAGGGTCTGGAGTTTCCCATCGTTTTTTGCCCTTACCTTTGGGATGACAAGGTGAAGGAGGGCGAGCTTGTTTCCTTCCATCTAAACGATATGCCTGCGGTGGATTTGGGTTCCACAGAACTCGAAACGCATCGTCTTATTGCGAAGGAAGAAGAACTGGCGGAGCGCTTGCGCTTGGCCTATGTCGCATTGACGCGCGCAAAGCATCGTTGCGTCTTCGCCTGGGGTGCCGCCAAGGACGCAGAGGATTCAGCGCTCGCCTGGCTGCTGCATGGGAAGGATTGTGAATCGGGTGCTGCACTGGTGGACCGTTTCAAGGAATTCAGCGATGCGCAACTCCGAGGGGTATTGGAACAGCTTGTGGACCAAAGCGAGGGCGCATTCTCTGTGCGCCCGTGCCCGCAAGGATTTGCTGAACGAGTCGTTGCCGATGAAATCGCACCGTCTTTGCGTGCCCGAGTTTTTG
>DATEEW010000273.1:0-5269 GCA_035280965.1 Burkholderiales bacterium | reverse complement strand
GGAAAAAGGGCGACTGGCGGATGGCACCCCGATCTATCGGGCTCATCAACGCTCGTCCATCGGCGATTGGGTGGCATCGGTAGCTGTCCCCCAACATGTACTGAATCACAACCTATACGGCTTGTGGGTATTGAGTGCTCTGTTCGTGATCGCGGCTGCGATCGGTTTTTGGGCGGCTCTTCGACTCGCATGGCAGTTCGCCGCCCCCGTCGTAGGACTCGCGTCTGCTGGAGCCACCTCGCTGCGCGGGGGTATTTCAACCTACCCGTCGCTCGGTCCAACACCCGGCCCCACCAAAGAAGTGCCGCAGCTCGCACAGACGTTTAAAGAGCCGACACCTTCGCTACGCGAAGCACTGCAGCAAGCGGCCGAACCGGAGAAGGAGAACCGCTCGAACGAGCAATCTCGCACTGAACCCACGCGACTTTTGCGCGAGCGGCTTGCATCGGCTTCGAACATCCCAGAGCAAATCAAAAATGAATGCGACTTCGCAGCGCTGGATCTCGCTCAACTCGCCGACAAACTAATTTATGGATGGCACTGCGACGGTCGATTCGCTCGACATACCATCACCACGTATAGTGAATCCGTTTGGGCCCGTGTCGATCGCACAAGTATGGAGCGCATTCTCTCAAGCCTGCTTAGCAACGCGCTCAAGCACACTCCTCCCGGCGGCCATATCGAAGTGACGATTTTCCGCGGTGGAGAATACGCGGTGCTTCGAGTCAGCGACGACGGCGAAGGCATGAGGCTCGATACCCTCGATGACCTCTTTAGCCCCTTCCTATGCAATGAACCTGAGCGCGCTACCGACCGGGGCGACGGCCTTGCGATGACGCAGCAGTTAGTAGAGCAACAAGGCGGTTCGATCAATATCTGCAGCGAAGGGATGAACAAAGGTACGCGTTTCGCTGTGTTGCTGCCCGCCATCGAAGAACCTCACAACATTGATCCTCGCGTTCATTGACGCACGAAACGGATGCGCTGCATCGATTCGCGCACAATGACGCCATCAATAAGTCTCGATCGTCAATTTCACCGGCAAGGACTTGGAAACCACGTCGTTGATCGGCGAATACTGCGCGAGCTCAAAAATCGCCTCGGGCGAAGCCTGCGTTTTGAAACGCATACGCACACGAATGCATTCGAAACCTTTGCGCACCTCACTGGACAAGCCAAGAAACCCCCGCAGGTCCATATCACCTTCGAGTTGCGAATCGACTGCCTCGATTTCGATACCGCGTGCCGCAGCGTGGTAAACAGTACTTGTGGTCAGGCAAGCGGCGAGCGCGTGAAGTAGATACTCGGCCGGATTGGCCGCTTTGTCTTCGCCCAATAGAACGGGCGGTTCATCCGCAGCGAGCACGAAGGGAGCACTACGCGTCGTGTCCTCGGCGCGGCATCCGTAAAAGCTTTTAATCGTGGAACGGTTGTAGCCGCCATTGACCCACCGGTTGTCTGCGCGAAAGCGAAACGTCGCAAGTTCCTTGTCCTGCTTTACCGCATCAATCGTGTCGAACATCGCGGCGACGTTCACGCCGTTGACATGCACGAGTTCTTGACGCTGGGGCATTGCGTTCATCTTAAATCTCCTTTTTTTGCTTTTGGTCGGAAAAAACTACGGGCGCATTGTTCTTGATACGGCCCGATCCGACTTCACCCGGCGTCGGGAGAATTTGCTCGCGACTCCGAAAAACGACGGGAATCCCAATTGCAGTAGGAATCGCATGATCGACACTTCATTCCCCGGGTTCGCATATATACCGTCCCTAAAGCGGCCAGCCTCATGAGCGTAATCACCATTGTCGTCACCTGCGTCCTGGCGGTTGTCTTCCTGGCGTCGTTCGTCGTCTGGTCGATCAAACGGCATCGAGATCCCCATTTGCGCGTTCAAACCGATGCGCCGATCGAAACCCTGATTCCATCCATTGCCGGCTTGTCATTGGGTACGATCGTAGAGGGCAATTCGGTCGAATTACTGGAAAACGCCGCTTTCTTCGAGGTGTTGATCGCCGACATTCGGTCGGCCAAAGTCTCCATTCATTTCGAGACCTTCCTTTGGTCGGACGGAACGCTGGGTCGCCGATTGGCCGCGGCGCTTTCGGAGCGCGCCCGCGCGGGTGTGCAGGTGCGCATCCTGCTCGATGCGATCGGCTCCAAGAAAGTGGGCAGTGAAACCGAAGAGCAGATGAAGGAAGCCGGCTGCAAAGTCGAATGGTTCCATCGCCGACATATCTGGAACATCGGCGTTCTCGCCGAACGCGATCATCGCAAGCTGGTCATCATCGACGGACGAATCGGTTTCGCGGGCGGCCATTGCATCGTCGACGACTGGGTGAACGGCAAGGCTCTCGACCTCAGCGTCAAAATACGCGGTCCGGTTGTCCATACCTTGCAGTCTGTGTTCAGCGAAAACTGGACGGGGCACACGGCCGAACTCTTTCTGGGCGATTCCTTCTTTCCGACGCTTCAACCGGAGGGAACAGTAGCGGCGCACGTCGCTTACGCCAAGCCGGAAGGGTCGGCCCCGGCTGTGAAAATTCTTCATCATCTCGTCATCGGTCTCGCACAAAAGCGACTATGGATACAGAACGCTTACTTCATCCCCGAGCCTGCCGCTATCAACGCATTCGGCGACGCGGTCAAGCGAGGCGTCGACGTACGCGTCATGACGCCCAGCATGACCGGTTCCGATAATCCGATGGTCCAACACGCGGCGCATCGAAATTTCGAAAAACTTCTCAAGTGCGGCGTGCGGATATACGAATATCCAAAGGGCTTACTGCATCAGAAAGTAATGACGATCGACGGCATCTGGTCCGCAGTGGGTTCGAGCAACTTCGACGATCGGTCTTTCGAAACGAATGACGAAATCACCATCGGGTTCAAGGACAAAGCGCTCGCACAGCAACTCGAGTCCATCTTCGAGCGTTATATACCCGAATGCAAAGAAGTCGATCTGGAAGAGTGGCGCAAACGCGGCCTATGGTTACGCGCCAAAGAACAGGCGTACTACCTGATCAACGAGGTGCTGTGACGCATCGGTCCCTGTCGAAGTTGATGCGAAAAATTTCAAAGCAAGAACCGGATAGCTGCGCAACGCGGCGCAATGCTTTACTGCGTGCCACATGTCATGTGTGAGGCGAATATGAACATCCGAATACATGGAATAGCCACGGACGAGCATGAGCTATTCCGTCAAGGCGCAACTGATGCGAACGATCAGTTTCCGCTCAAAAAGCGCGCGGAAGGTGGGGCGAATCCCTGTCGGCATTGCCTGGGGCTGATTGCGGCCGGCGACGAGATGCTTGTTCTGGCTTACCGCCCTTTCACAAGCCTTCAGCCTTATGCGGAGACCGGGCCCATTTTTCTCCACGCTGGCTCCTGTGTCCGATACGACGCCAACACACTTCCGGCTTGGTTCGATCATCTCGAACCAGCTTTAGTAAGAGGTTATGACTCCACAGATTGGATTCGGTACGACACCGCGCGTGTCATCCCCGGAACAAGAATTGCCGCAAGCTGCCAAGACATTCTTCAAGACGACAGCGTGGCTTACGTGCATGTGCGATCCAAGTACAACTGCTTTCAATGCCGCGTGGATCGATGCTGACCCGCGCCAGTAGTGCACGCAATATCTAATAGACTAGTCCGAAAAAAATCGGCTGCGGCGAGAACTGGCCGTTTTCTTGAATGTTCTCGCCGCAGCCCGTAAACCTCCGTTCGCCCCCTAACGCTGTGCGAGCACCGTATCGAGCCTCTCGAGATCGTTCACCACGCGCCACTCTTCGGCGCCGGCAGCTTCCAAACGTTTCTGCCACGCTTCCAGCCTGCCGAAGTAAAGACGCGGATCGATGTTGTCAGTGTTGAGCTTCACGACATTGATGGCGATGATGCGAATGCCGTCCAACTCCATCGGGAAATCACGCACTGTCTTCTGATCCAGTTCCTCTTGCATATCGGAGAACACCACAAGCGTCTTCGTCCCCGCGCCGGTTTCGTTCAAATACTCCGCCCCCTGCAAGACACCACCGGTGATATCGGTATAACGACTGCCCTTTATGCCTTTCAGAAATTCGCTCATGCCCGCCTGAAATGCGCGTTTCTGTGCATTGGCCTGCGACGGGCGCGTGTCGAAGGTGGCTTTGGCGATGATGTCCTTCTCGCTGAAGCTACGGCTTTCCACCCGTGCGACCGCTAGCGAGTCGCCTGGATTCAGGGTTCCGAGCAAGTAGTTGACGACGCGCTGCGCCTTGCCCGCTTCTTCGGCATAAGTGCCTGAGGTATCGATGAGCATATAAACCGCGTGGGCGTTGCTTCGCGAGTCGCCGCAGCCGACAAGCAAGGCCACGACAAGCGCCAAGGCAAAGGGCGCGATATGCTTCGCGACGATTTTCATGACGCTCTCCTTGCCTCTTCGACATCAATGGCAGAGATAACCGGTCGGCTCGTTGGAATCATGCGACGGCCCGCCTTCTCCACAAGCAAGGGCAGGACGATTGCGATGTCGTATAGGCTGAGCAGCACTCGGCTGCCGTGCCGCGCGAAATGCCCAAGCAAGCGCAACACGAATGCGACGAAACGGATGAACGCAAGTACGACGATCCCGCCGACCGTGCGCAAAGAGTGAATGAGCGACTCAAGCGGAATCGCCACAAAGGCGAGCGCAAAGGGCAGGATGAAACCAAGTAGCATCTGCCCTGCAGTCGGAAGCCCACTCAGCCAGCCCTCATTCAACACGGCAGTGTGAGGCACCGTGGCGAGCGATTGAATGAGCGCCTGCTTGTCGGCGATCAGCACATCGCGCATCAGAGCGAGCGCCGCCTCTACAATCGCGAGAATCACAAGCAGTGTCGCGGAGGTCCACAGCAAGCGGCGACGCATGCGGTCTTCGAGATTGGCGATAGGCGGAAAGAGATGCGTGATGCCCAAGGTTTCCATCACGAACAGGCCCATCGAGGCTTCGACCAGAATAATGACCAGTGCCGCGATCTCCGAGGTTTTAAAGTTGCCAGCCAGCACGCCGCCCGACCCCACCATTTCTGACATCGGTAACGCAATCAAATGGAAGTTTACAAAAGCTCCACCGACCGCCACCACCATCACCACCAGCGACACAATCAGTTGCGTAAAGGCCGATACCCCGAGAGCATGTGCGGCTTTATCTGTCTGCGCATTGATATCTCTGTATTTCGCCATCTGCGCGTCGATCGTTGCCGCGCTCGATTGCAAGCCGTCCAATTTTTTATCCACACGGGACATTGTTTTT
>DATEEW010000272.1:0-2345 GCA_035280965.1 Burkholderiales bacterium | reverse complement strand
TAGAACGGCAGTTTCATACCGGGCGGCAAACCCATACCGGCGGTAAAGCCAGCCATTTTTTCCTGAGTCGTGGCCTCGACTTTACGCACCGCGTCGTTCACCGCTGCAGCAATTAGGTCTTCGAGCATTTCCTTGTCGTCGCCGATCAAGGAAGGGTCGATGGTTACGCGTTTTACATCGTGCTTGCACGTCATCAGCACTTTGACCATACCGGCGCCGGATTGGCCTTCGACTTCCACGCTGGCAAGCTGCTCTTGCATCTTGCGCATATTGTCCTGCATCTGCTGCGCCTGTTTCATCAGGCCCGCGAGTTGTCCCTTCATCATGACTGTGGTCCTTGTTGTATCGGTTGCACAGATTCTATCGTGGCGTCGAGGCTATTCATCAATTCGCGCACGAAGGGGTCGTTGTTCATCTGTTGATTCGCCTGCTCGTTGCGGACACGCTTGTCGCTCTCGGCGATGGCCGCGACACTTGCACCGCTCGTCTGCCCCACTTGGATGTCCAGTTTGACGGCACGTCCCAAAGCTTCCTGCAGCGCCGCTCTGATTTTATCCACGTACATCGGCTGCACCAACGCGCGGGAGTCGGCCCCAACGCACAATAGGAATTTGTCGCCTTGGCGGCTCAGAAGTTCGCTGCGTTCCACCAATTGCTTCGCTGCACCGGCCACATTGAGATTTCGCACCAGTGTAGGCCAGTCGGAGTCGATCGCTACGCTCGAGCGCCCACTTTCGACGGGTTGTTGTTTCGTCGTTTCGGCAGACGTTTTTACCGCCTGCAAAACTGCGGGCCGTGTTTTCGGCCCGGGGGTAGACGGCCGCGGCGCCTCGACAGAGTCAGGCGTAAAGGCGAGCATGCGCATGAGCGCCATCGTAAAGCCTGCGTACTCATCCGGCGCAAGCGGCAGGTCCTGCCGCGCGTGAATGGCGATTTGATAATAAAGCTGCACGCTTTCCGCGTCGAAGCGCTGCGCCAACGCCAACACCCGTTCGCGTTCGACGGTGTCTTCGGGCAATGCCTCCGCCGCCAACTGCGCCAGCGCGATGCGATGAAGGATGGTGCCCAACTCGATCAAAGCCCCATCGAAAGCGATCGAGCGTGATTCCATCTCGCCCGCGATTTCGAACATCCGCTTGGCATCGCCGTTCGCCAGCGTGTCGAGCAGATCGAATAAATAGCCACTGTCCACCGTACCCAACATCGCGCGTACGGCTGTCTCGGTAACTTCACCTCGCGAATAGGCAATAGCTTGATCAAGCAGACTGAGCGCGTCACGCATGCTGCCGTTTGCGCCGTGTGCGATGAGGCGGAGCGCGTTCGGCTCGGCGGTTATTTTTTCCTCACCCATGAGGCGTTGTAAATGACCAACGATCGCCCCTGGCGGCATTTGCTTGAGATTGAACTGCAGACAACGCGATAGGACCGTAACCGGAATCTTCTGCGGATCGGTGGTCGCTAAAATGAACTTCACGTGCTCGGGCGGTTCCTCCAGCGTTTTCAACATGGAGTTGAAGGCCGAATTGGAAAGCATGTGAACTTCGTCGATTACATAGACTTTGAAACGCCCGCGCGTCGGCGCGTAAACCGCGTTCTCCAACAACTGACGCATTTCATCGACTTTGGTATTCGTGGCGGCATCGACTTCCAACAAATCGATAAAACGGCCGGCATCGATTTCAGTGCAAGAAGAACAAGTGCCGCAGGGAGTTGCCGTAATCCCGGTTTCGCAATTCAGCGATTTGGCCAGAATCCGCGCGATGGTCGTTTTGCCGACGCCGCGCGTACCGGTGAATAAATACGCGTGATGTAGTCGCTTCTGTTCGAGCGCATGCGTAAGCGCTTTGACAACGTGTTCCTGCCCTACCAGCGTTTCGAAACTGCGTGGTCGCCATTTACGGGCAAGAACTTGGTAAGACATGCGTCGATACTCGGGTTTTTGAAGGAGTAAGTGGCGAGCCTGATCCCGGCACTTGCAGTGAATAGCTGTGGCTGCTTCCTTCCGGACCTGACCAGGTTCACTACGCTGCAATGCGGGGAGGCCCGCCGCGCGAATCTTAGCACGCGCTACTCGCTGAGAGGCTTGCGGGATGCGCACGTCCACGAGTCATGCACGGAGCCGCGTACCAGGCACCCATCACACAACCACAGCCCTAGAAAGCGCGCTTTATTCTTCGTTTTCGCGGCGGGACGGCAGGCTCAAAGACAGCGGGGCCTTCAGCTTTTCCGGCAACACGCGGCCCATACGGGCGCGATGCCCGACATGGTGAGTAAATTTCGCGCCGGAAATGCTCAATTCCTTTTCCTTACCCCGGAGCGTGCCTGTGACAAGAACTACTTTTTCC
>DATEEW010000271.1:0-6027 GCA_035280965.1 Burkholderiales bacterium | reverse complement strand
CCTTCGGCGACGAGCTTGGTCAGCAATTCGCGTTTGCGCGCTTGATCGACGCTATACACGCGTTGCGATACCAATTCTGACTCGACATTGCGACGCGCGACTTCGATAACCGCGGGATTGCGCAGCAGACCGTTGGCGAGCGTGCGGATTTCGTCGGAGAAGGTCGCCGAGAACAGCAGACTTTGGCGCGTCTTCGGCAGCGCCGACATGATGCGTTTGATGTCATGAATGAAGCCCATGTCCAGCATGCGATCGGCTTCGTCCAGCACCAGGAATTCGACGCCGGACAGATCGACCGTGCGTTGTTGCATATGGTCCATCAAGCGGCCGGGCGTGGCGACGAGGATATCGACGCCGCGCTTCAGCGCTTCGACTTGAGGACGCATGCTCAGACCACCGCAGACCATGGTGGATTTCAATTTCAGGTGTTTGCCGTAGGTGCGAACGCTATCGTTCACTTGTGCGGCGAGTTCGCGCGTCGGCGTCAGAATCAAGGCGCGGATCGGGCGGCTCATCGGGCCTGCGCTCGAGTGCATCGACAGTTGATGCAGTAAAGGCAACACGAACCCGGCGGTTTTGCCGGTGCCGGTCTGCGCAGCGGCGAGCAAGTCGCGGCCTTCGAGTACGGCGGGAATGGCTTGCGCCTGAATGGGGGTTGCTTCGGTATAGCCCTGCTCTTCAACAGCGCGCAGGATCTCGGCCGCTAAGCCAAGCGTGGAAAATTGAGTCAAAAGAAATCTCCTAGAGGAACGTCAAAACGTTCCGGCGGGGAAACCGCAAGAGGAGTCGGCTGAGCCTAAGGCCCGGAGCGCAGAAAACCGCTTGTTTCCCCATCGACCTGCTACAGCTCTTTAGAGCCGCGAGCACCGGTTCGGGCGGGGTAATGCATTAAGTGGGAATCGGGAAACGTTCGAGAAAAAGCTGAACAACCGCGAGGGGATACGACTAACAACCGGAAGAGAAGCCGGACATCCTTGGGCGCGGACTATACAGGAATTGACGCTGGGCGAGCGGTAATAATGCAAATCAACGATACAACTTTGAGCCGTAAAACATTAGAGGGCATAGGGAAAAACGTTTCAGAACAGCTGTATGTGAGGCCGTCATACCCGCGAAAGCGGGTATCCAGGGTCGAAATTGCTGTCGGGGATCCCGCTTTCGCGGGATCCGCATGTCCAGTACGACCCTAGGCAGGCGTGGGGACTAATCGTTCTCTGGCGATGGAGGCGGCAGCGGTTCGCGTTTCCACACCCAGTTTCACGTAGATATGTTCGAGGTGTTTGTTCACCGTACGCGGACTCATGCCCAGAATTTCCGCGATATCGCGATTGGTCTTGCCTTTGGCGAGCCAGTTCAGGACTTCGGCTTCACGCTGGGTCAGGTTTTCCGCGCGCGTGGGATGGATGATTGGCTCGATACGCTGCTTGCTCGCTCTGGCCTCTTCGAGACGACGCGCGGTGGAGACGTGTGCGGCGACGCGGGCAATGACTTCTTCCGGATTGATCGGTTTGGTCACGTAGTCAATGCCACCGCTGGCGAAACCTCTGACCACATGCTCGGTTTCCGTAAGCCCCGTCATGAACAGCACGGGAATGTCGGACCAGCGCGAATCGGCTTTTAAACGCTCGCAGGTTTCGAAACCATCCCAACCCGGCATCATGGCATCGAGCAGAATCGCATCGGGCGCAACGTGCTGCAGCCTTTGCAGCGCGGAACGCCCGTCGGTGGCCACCGAGACGATGTAACCGGCTTCATCCAGCGCGTCGCAAAGCAACGCGAGGTTCTCCGGCACGTCGTCGACAATCATCACTACACCATTTTCAGTTTGCATCGACCTTCTCCCCTTCGACTTTTTCGTTCAATACGCGTAGATATTCATCTAATCGAAAACGCTTAATCAATTGCCGCAAAGGTTTCAAGCTTTCGGTGTAGCGCGCGTCCGCGCTTTCCAGTTCATCGAGCTTGCGGTGTATGCCTTTGACGTAACCCATCTCGCCCAATTGCACGAGTTCGCGTAGTTGCGCGGATTCGGGCCAGACTGCCGGCACGTTGTCGCCGAGCTTTTCAGGCGCGGCGAGCTTGGACGGCATTTCGCAGTAAATCCATTCCAGTCCCAGATGCATTTGCAGACTGCCCAGTAGTTCGGATTCGAGCACCGGCTTGACGATGAAGTCGTCGCATTCGGCCATGGCTTTTTTCGCCGGCACATTGTCGAAGGCGTTGGCCGAAAGCATGATGATGGGAATGCGCGGCGCATATTCTTCGCGTAAACGCCGGCTGGTTTCCCAGCCATCGAGTTCCGGCATGGCGATGTCGAGAAGAACAGCATCGGGCTGTACCGTTTGCACGGTGCGCAGACATTCCGGGCCACTCGCCGCTTCAACCACGTTGAAGCCCAATGGAGAAAGCATGCTTACCAGCAATTGACGTTGCATGATCTGGTCGTCGACCACCAACAGCGTGCGCGGCCGCCCGACATAACGCACGATGTCGCGATGCGGACGCACTGCGACCGCCGGGACGGTGACCGCGGGCAAATACAAGCGCACCACAAAAGTGGTTCCCTGTCCTGGCGTGCTGTTCACGGTGATCTCGCCGCCCATCAACTCGGTCAGCAATTGCGTGATGGTCAGGCCAAGCCCGGTCCCGGGAGCGGCGTTGAGACGCGTGGCGCCGCTGCGCTCGAAGGGTTGGAAAATTCTTTCAATATCTTCAGCGGGAATGCCGACGCCGGTATCGGTGAATTCAAAACGCGCAATCTCGCGCCGGTACTCCACGCGCAGCGTGACGCTGCCGCGTTCGGTGAATTTCACCGCATTGGCGAGCAGGTTGATCAGAATCTGGCGCAGACGCTTGGCGTCCGTGTTCACCACTTCGGGCAGCGAGCCTTTGGCGTAGAAATGGAATTCGAGCCCCTTGCTTTCGGCCTGCATGCGGAAGAGGTTGACGATTTCATCGAGAAACTCGGTGAAGCGCAGTTCGCCGCGATCGAGCCGCAGCTTCCCTGCTTCGATGCGGGCGATATCGAGCAGGCCGTCGATCAGGCTCAGCAGATGTTCCCCGCTACGTTGAATAACGGCGATGGCGTCATGACGATGTGCGGGAATGCTGCGGTCTTTGCGCAGGATTTGTGCATAGCCCAAGATGCCGTTAAGCGGCGTGCGTAGCTCATGACTGATGCCGGTGACGTAACGACTCTTGGCGCGGTTGGCTGCTTCAGCCTGCTCCTTGGCTTGCTGGAGTGCCGCGTCGGTACGTTGGTGCGCCTCGATTTCGCGCATCAGCAGTTGATTCTGGCGATTCGATTCTTCCTGCGCAACGCGTCGACTTTCGTTGCCCAGTACCACCCACCAGCCGCCGATCGCGACCACCAGCATCAAGGCAAGAAAGATCTTGATGAAGGCGGGCGCAAGAATTCCGGCATCGACGTTCAGGCTGGTGTCGCCGGTGGTCTGGTAATAAATCAGTGCAAACAGCGCGGCGAGCAGCGAAGTCATGCACAGCATGAGGATGCCGTACCGCCCGAGACGCGTATTGACCTGCGCCGACAAGCGCGTCGGCAACAACCATTGCAGAAAATGAAAAGCCTGGTCGGCGAAGCGCGATTCGGTCTTGCAACGGTCTTCGCAGCGCGCATCCAGCGTGCAACACAAGGAGCAGATCGGTCCACCGTAGGCCGGGCAATGCGCCATGTCTTCAGATTCGAAGGCGTGTTCGCAAATGCAGCAGCGCACGTTTTTTCCGGCCTCGGCGAAAGGTTTGCTTTGTCTCGCGATGTAGTAGCGACTTTTTGTCAGAACCGCGATCATCGGCACGCAGACGAACGCGGTGACGAGCGCGATAAAAGGCGAGAAAGCCTGCGCCCATACACCCCACGCGCCGAGGTAGGAGCTCATGCCGAAGAGCGAGGCAATGCACATCGAGCCAACGCCGACAGGATTGATGTCGTAAAGATGCGCGCGCTTGAATTCGATGTGTTTCGGACTCAATCCGAGCGGTTTGTTGATAACCAGGTCGGAAACCAGCGCGCCGACCCAGGCGATGGCCACGTTGGAATACACGGCCAGTACGTGCTCGAGCGCGCCGAAGACGCCGAGCACCATGAGCGCCACAGCGATCATCACGTTGAAGACCAGCCAGACCACACGGCCCGGATGCGTATGCGTCAACCGGGCGAAGAAGTTCGACCAGGCCAACGAGCCGGCGTAGGCATTGGTGACATTGATCTTGACTTGCGAAACGATGACAAACAAGGCCGTTGCCGCGAGAGCGATGCCGATGTCCTCGAACACATAGGTGTAGCCGACCAGATACATCTGCGTCGGCTCCATGGCTTTCAGTGCGTCGATGCCGTGCTCAAATGCAAGAAAGGCGAGCAGCGCGCCGCCGAGCATTTTCAAAACACCGGGAATGATCCAACCCGGACCCGCCAACAGCACCGCCGCCCACCAGCCTTTGCCGTTGTTCTTCTTGCGCTCCGGAAGGAAGCGCAAGAAGTCCACCTGTTCACCAATTTGCGCGATCAAGGAAAAAGCGACGGTTGCTGCCGCGCCAAACAGGAGCACATTGAAGCCCACAGCTTCTTCGGTGCGGCCGCTCAGTTGGGTGAAGCGGTTGAAAGCGCCCGGGTCTTTGTGCAGTACCGCGATAAAAGGCAACACCAGCATGACCAGCCAGATCGGTTGCGACCACAGTTGCAGCCGGCTGATCAGCGTGATGCCGTGAGTCACCAGCGGAATGATGCAAATGGAACTGATCAAATACCCGATCGGCAGTGCGAGGCCGAAATACATTTGCAAGGCCAGCGCCATGATGGCCGCTTCGATGGCGAAGAAAATGAAGGTAAAGGACGCGTATATCAGCGAAGTGATCGTGGAACCGATGTAACCGAAACCCGCGCCGCGCGTGAGTAAATCCATATCCACGCCGTAACGCGCCGCGTAATAACTGATCGGGAGACCGGTGAGGAAAATGATGAGGCCGACGACCAAGATCGCCCACATCGCGTTGGTGAACCCGTAGTTGAGAGCGATCGATCCGCCGATGGCTTCGAGTGCGAGAAAAGACACTGCGCCCATCGCGGTGTTGGCGACGCGGAAGGGCGACCACTTGCGAAAAGCGCGCGGCGTGAAACGCAGCGCGTAGTCTTCCAGTGTTTCGTCCGCCACCCACGTGTTGTAGTCGCGCCGCAGCTTGACGATGCGTTGCGTGGCCACTGCACTCATTACTAACTCCGATAGCGGTCATTTGCCGCCTTCACATTCCTCGCAGTAAGCCTTTCGCAAGAAGTGCACCCGCGGCGCAAGTCTTTGTTTTATCCCTGTGCCGCAGTGTTTTTCACTCTGGTTGCGTATCGACGCGGAGGTGTCGCGCACCAAATAAAACGCAAGCGCACCGAATGCGGGCACGGCGTTGAAACTGAGCGCTACGTTATTTAACGTATTTCGTCCTAAGCCTTGCAGCCCTAAGTTTGGTTCCGCAACAACGCGGACTTCGCATCAGCGAAACGCATCAGGGAACCTACATAGGAGCTGCAGTCATGAATCTGGATTCGAAGAAAGCGTCTTCGCTCTTGCGGCGAAAGATCGTTCTGGCCATCTCGGCTGTAACGCTAATCGGCGCGCCTGCGTTGAGTATGGCGAACGCGCAATTCCCCACCGCGAAGGTGAACACCACCGGGCTTGCGGTAACCGATACCGAAGTGATCGTCGGTCAATTGCATTCGGCTACCGGCACCATGGCTATTTCGGAAACCGGATCGATTCAGGCCGAGCAACTGGCTATCGATCAGATCAACGCCATGGGCGGCATTTTGGGTCGCAAGATCAAAGTGATCAAGGAAGACGGCGCCAGCGATTGGCCGACTTTCGCCGAAAAAGCGAAGAAGCTGTTGGTGAGCGACAAGGTCGCCACGGTGTTCGGTTGCTGGACTTCGGCATCGCGTAAAGCGGTGCTGCCGGTTTTCGAAAAAGAGAACGGCTTGCTTTACTACCCGACCTTCTACGAAGGCCTGGAGCAATCGAAGAA
>DATEEW010000270.1:0-3523 GCA_035280965.1 Burkholderiales bacterium | reverse complement strand
CGATAGCACAGCCATGACAACAATATGGTCACGGCGAATCCGATGGACAGAAATACGGGCAGCGGGAGTTGCCGATAGAACAAACCCACGATGCTGAGCAAGACAATACCGTGGAGCAAATAAATGCTGTACGAAATATGGCCGAAGAACAGCAGTATTCGGTGTTGAAGTAAGCGCTTGAAAGCTTCCGCGCAAAGCGCGAACAGCATGATTCCCGCCACGCCCGGCAACATGAGGTAATGCCGCAACACATAGGGAATGACATCTTTCGGCACCATTTGGGGCAGTAGACAGCTGCACAAAACGAACAGTGTGAGGATGACGCGTTGTACTTTACTCAGGCGTTCGTACCAATCCACGACCGCTTTTAAATGCATCGCCATCAAAGAGCCCACGACAAAGAACACCGCATAGTGTGCCGTCAGGGCGTAATCCATTCCTGCTTCGCTTCCATAGCGCTTGAACAAAAAGGCGAGGACGCAAGAGCCCATGCCTGCGATAAGCGACGAGACCACGGCGCGTTTCAGTGTTGTGCGACACAGACACCAATAGATCAACGGGAAGACCAGGGAAATGCGCATCTCGTAGACGAGTGTCCAAACGACGAAGTTGTAGGCGTCCGTTTCGAAATAGCCGACGAGAAAAATGTGTTTAAGCAGCTGCATCAACTCGATGTCGTGGCCATTCAGTTTATTGAACCACTCGCTATATTCGGAACTTGGTGACCACCCGATGAGTGCAATACAAGTCAGCGCAAACATCAACGAAGCAAAATAGGGCAGCCAGATTCGACAAATACGTCGGATCGCGTAGGCGCCGAAACTTGCTTTCTGTCGCGTCAACATGAAGGTGAGCACGAACCCGGACAAAACGAAAAAGAGAAGTACCGGCGGGCTTGCGGAGAAAAATAGGAGCGCAGGCGACTTTGCAGCGGCCCGGAAGAATTGCTGAATCGATTCTAAATCCGGTCGCTGAAGTCCGACAAAGAAGGTGATGTAGTGCGAAAACACAACCGACAGCGAAGCCACACCTCGCAGGGCGTCCAGGTGGGCGAATCGATGGCTGGGAGGCGGTTGCATGCGCGTCGCTGGGAAAGGGGCCGGCGCGGCCTTTCGTCCTATTAGCAATCGGCGTGCGTACTGGTGGATTGCCGGTTACCCCTGAGGGGGTCGTGAGGCCGTAGCGAAATGCGTTCGATCTTGGTGCGCTCAGGAAGTTGGAGGTTCGGAAACGGGACGGCGCAAGCGATGATTCACGATATTCACCGCCTCTTCGATTGAAGTCACCATGCCCTCGGGTCCCAAATGGGCACCGAAACCGGCTCGATTGATCTTGTCGGCGACTTGCGGTCCCGGCCCTACCAGAATCAATCGACCGCCATGTTTGCTCATTTGGCGGTGTAAGGATTCCAATGCCTCAAGACCTGTGGCATCCATCATGAAGACGCCTGATAGGTCGACGATGAGGGATTGATATTTTAGGCGACGTCGGTCGATCAAAACGTCGAGCTTGTTGACTGCGCCGAAAAACAGGGCGCCGATGATGCGATAACCGCCGACGGACTGAGGAAATTCATACTGATTACGCTCCGACTCGCCAAATTCCTCCACTCGCGTTCCCGTAGCTACACGCACGATGAAAAAAACGCAGGACAGAACAATACCCACTTCCACCGCGACAGTAAGATCCATCACGATGGTCAACACGAAAGTGGTGAGCAGGATAATGCGATGCGAATGCGAGAAATTCTTTAGGCGGGCGAATTCGCGCCATTCGCCCATGTTCCAGGCCACAAAAAGCAAAATCGCGGCGAGCGAAGCGAGAGGAACATTCTGCGCCAATGGCGCGGCCGCAAGTAAAACGATAAGCAGAGCCAGGGCATGCACCATCCCAGCGATAGGTGAGGTGGCTCCGGCGCGAACATTGGTGGCGGTGCGAGCGATGGTGCCGGTGGCACATAAACCGCCGAACAGCGGAGCCGCCACATTGGCGATGCCTTGCGCCATCAATTCCTGATTGGGATCGTGCCGGTCGCCGATCATGGAATCGGCCACACGCGCGCACAACAGCGATTCAATCGCGCCCAAGATCGCGATGGTGATGATGGGCCCGAACAAATGCTGCACCGTCTTCCATTCGAATTCAGGCAGCACGAATTCGGGAAGATCGCGAGGAATGCCGCCGAAGCGGCTGCCGATGGTTTCCACCGGTATGTTGAACATCGCCACTGCCAGCGTCCCCAGGATCAGCACAATCAACGTTCCCGGTACGCGCGCAAGCAGGCGATAGAGCGTGGAGTCTGAAGCGGAATAGGACTTCGGCCACAACACCACCAATGCCAGAGATGTCGCGCCCAAGGCCACGCTATAAGGATTGAAACTGGCCGCGCTTAGAATGAACGCTTTCATCTGGCCGAAAAAATCAGCAGGTAGCTCGGTGATCTGCAAACCGAAAAAATCGCGTAATTGCGAAATCGCGATCAGTACGGCGATGCCATTCGTGAAGCCGATGACGATGGAAACCGGAATGAAACGAATGAAGCGACCCAAACGCATCGCGCCCATGACAAACATCAGCACGCCGGCGCAAATCGTAGCGATCAACAGGTTGGCCAGCCCGTAGGTGGCGACGATCCCGTAAACGATGACGATGAAGGCGCCGGCAGGTCCGCCAATCTGAACGCGCGAACCGCCCAAGGCGGAGATGAGGAAGCCGCCGATGATGGCGGTGAATATGCCGGCCTCGGGTTTGAGCCCCGAAGCGATGGCGAAGGCCATCGCGAGCGGCAGGGCTACTACGGCTACTGTCAACCCGGCGGACAGGTCCGCCATAAAACGCGGGCCGTTGTAGCCTTCGAGCGCGTCCAATAAGGCGGGACGGAATTGCAGGGGAATCATAAATTGCGTCGGGGGGCGCTCGGGCAAGCCTGGAAGTGCTATTGAGCTTAGCATGACGGAGCCCCCCTGCCTTGAATACAGGGCCGCAGTGGCGACCGCGACATGGTTAGACCGTCGGGGGGATTCAAAAACAAGCGCCCGAAGCGCATGCTATTGAAGCTAAGAGGAGATCGCCATGGACCCCTTGAGCCTTATCACTGCCGCTCTGGTTGCGGGTGCAACAGCTGCGGTCAAGAGCAACGCCGAACAGTTGCTCAAAGATGCCTATAGCGGACTCAAATCGCTGATCAAGAAAAAATGGGCGCAAGCCGACCTTGAAGTCATCGAGCGCGAACCCGCGTCCAAATCGCGTCAAGCCATTCTTAAAGAAAGTCTGCAGGACAGCACCGCGCTACAAGATCGTGAAGTGCTCGAAGCGGCATTGGAGCTTTTGCGTACAGTCGAAGCGCGCGATCCGGCGGCTGTGGCGGCTGGTGGTTTGCGCATCGACGAAGTACATGCGCTGGGAGCTATGAGTATTGACTCCATTCTGGCTACCCCGGGAGGCACGCATATCGGCACTTTGCGCAGCGGCGCGGATATGAAGTTAGGAACACTGGGCGGAATGGGGGAAACCGGAAACCCTA
>DATEEW010000269.1:0-10413 GCA_035280965.1 Burkholderiales bacterium | reverse complement strand
ATATCGAAGCCCTCATCGTGCATGCGCGCGCGACCGTGCGCCAACGTTTCGGCGTTGAGCTCGTTCCCGAAGTGCGCATCATCGGCAAAGCTTTAGAGGAAGCGCAGTCATGAAGCAGTACGGAAAAGTTGCGGTCTTGTTCGGTGGGCCCTCGTCCGAACGGGAAATTTCTTTGATGTCCGGTCAAGCCGTGCTGCAAGCACTACGCGCGCGCGGAGTCGATGCGCACGCATTCGATCCGGCAACGCGGCCCTTGTCCGATCTGGCGGTCGAAAGTTTTCAATGCGCCTTCATTGCGTTGCATGGCCGTTTTGGCGAAGACGGCACGGTCCAAGGCGCGCTGGAAACGATGGACATTCCTTACACCGGCAGCGGCGTCATGGCTTCGGCGCTGGCGATGGACAAATGGCGTACCAAAATGCTGTGGCTGCAAGGCGGTTTGCCCACACCGGCTTACCGCGTTCTCAACGCGAACACGGATTGGGCCAAAGTCATCGCGGATCTGGGCGCGCCAGTGATGGTGAAACCCGTGCACGAGGGTTCCTCGATCGGCATCAGCAAAGCGACCGATGCCGCAACCCTTGAAAGTGCCTATGCGGTCGCTGCCGCACTTGACGATGTGGTCATCGCTGAACAGTTCATCACCGGCGCGGAATTGACTGCGGCAGTGTTAGGCGAACAACCCTTGCCGTTGGTGCGCATCGAAGCGCCAAGCGGCAATTACGATTACCAGAACAAATATTTTTCCGACGAGACGCGCTATCTGTGCCCATCGGGACTGCCCGCCGACTTGGAGGCGCGTATTCAGAAAATCGCGCTCGAAGCTTTCAAGCTTCTCGGTTGTCGCGGGTGGGCACGCGCCGATGTGATGCTCGATGCCAAAAACCAGCCCTGGCTATTGGAAATGAATACCTCGCCCGGCATGACCGGTCACAGTCTGGTTCCAATGGCGGCGCGTGAAGCCGGGATCGAATTCGAAGATCTGTGTCTGCGCATTCTCGATATGGCCACGGAACGAGGAGCGCAAGGCTGATGTGGCATAACGCGCGCCTTCTCAATTTTGCCGCCAACGTTCTCTTTGGCGTTGCCGGTTTTATTGTGGCCTGCATCGTTGTACTGAGTGCGCTGAATTCCTCCATGTTTCCGCTGCGCACGCTCAGCATCGAGGGCGATTTGCAACATGTGGATGCGGAAGCTGTGAGCGAGGCGATGGCCAATGGCTCCGTCGGTAACTTCTTCGCTGTCGATCTGGAAGCGGTGCGCGCATCGATGGAAAGCATTCCCTGGGTGCGTCGCGCGGACGTGCGCCGCCAATGGCCGGACCGACTGAACGTGCATATCGAAGAGCAGGTGCCTATCGCCTATTGGGGCGACAAGAGTGAAGAAAAACTCGTCAACCGCTACGGTGAATTGTTTTCAGGTGTATCCGAACAGGCGCTGCCTCAGTTCACCGGGCCCCTTGGAAGTGAAATGCAGATCGCCTACCGCTATGCGGAATTCAGCGAAATGCTGGTGCCATTGAACGCAACTGTCCTTCAGGTTCTGCTTTCCCCGCGTTCGGCCTGGCAGTTGAAAGTGACGATGAAAAATCAACCCGCGCTTACGCTAATGCTAGGTCGCGGCGAAGGCGACAAAAGCGACGAAAGCGTGTGCCAACGTCTCGCCCGTTTCGTGAAGCACTACCCGGCAATGCAGTCGCAACTAAACCGCAATGTGCAGTACATCGACTTGCGTTATCCCAACGGGTTCGCCGTGCGCGTGCCCGAAATCGAGAAGAAAAGCGGAAACGTATAAATGAAGACTTCCATCCGACCCGCCAGCAAAGACCAGAAGAACCTGATCATCGGTCTGGACATTGGCACTTCCAAAGTAGTCGCGCTGGTGGCCGACGTATTGCCCGATGGCCGCATGGACATCATCGGTATGGGTAGTCACGAATCCAAGGGCCTCAAAAAAGGCGTGGTCGTGAATATCGAAGCCACGGTGAATGCGATCCAACGCGCGCTTGAAGAAGCGGAGTTGATGGCCGATTGCAAGATTCAAACGGTTTTCACGGGGATCGCCGGCAGTCACATCCGTAGCTTCAATTCGACCGGTATGGTCGCCATCAAGGACAAGGAAGTGAACGCCATCGACGTGGACCGCGCAATCGAAACGGCGCGCGCGATGCCTATCCCCACCGATCAGCAAGTGCTGCATATCCTGACGCAGGAGTTCGTCATCGATGGGCAGGACGGTATCCGCGAACCGCTGGGCATGAGCGGTGTGCGGCTGGAAGTGAAAGTTCACATCGTCACCGGCGCAGTTTCCGCCGCGCAGAACATCGTTAAATGCGTGCGTCGTTGCGGACTCGAAGTGAGCGACCTGATTCTGCAACCGCTTGCGTCGAGCATTTCAGTCCTTTCCGAGGACGAAAAAGAACTGGGCGTTTGCCTCGTCGATATCGGCGGCGGCACCACCGATATCGCAGTGTTCCGCGAAGGCGCGATCCGCCATACGGCGGTGATTCCCATTGCAGGCGATCAAGTGACCAGTGATATCGCAATGGCGCTGCGCACACCGACTCCGGAAGCCGAGCTGATCAAGATCCGGCACGGATGCGCATTGCGCCAACTAGCCGATCCAAACGAAGTGGTCGAGGTTCCGGGTCTTGGTGATCGCGGTCCGCGCCAGCTTTCGCGCCAAACCCTGGCTGAAGTGATCGAGCCACGAATCGAAGAACTCTACACGCTGATTCAGCAAGTGCTGCGTCAATCCGGTTTCGAAGACTTGTTGTCGTCGGGAATCGTTTTGACCGGCGGGTCTTCGGTCATGCAAGGAATGGTGGAGTTGGGCGAAGAAATTTTTCATATGCCGGTGCGTCTTGGCGTGCCGCGCTATGTCGGCGGTTTAGCCGATGTGGTGCAAAGCCCTCGCTATGCGACGGCGATGGGGCTGCTGCTCGAAGGCAAGTCGCAATTCGAGCGCGGCGTGATTGCGCGGCATAGCGGCAATTTCAAGGACACCCTGCGCCGAATGCGCGAGTGGTTCCAGAAGAATTTTTGAGCGGTGCGAGCCGTTCAAAAAACGTCCGTCGCAGGATAGCGGCAGGCGGTTTTCAAGCAGTGAGGAGTGAAGAGTGAGACCTGAAGTTTGCGAGCCGATAGTGGAGGCGATTCAGAACAAAGCGAGCGGCTGCTCGTTTCACCCTTCACCCTTTGCGATTAGGCAACTTATGCATCAAATTGGAGGACTATATGTTTGAACTGATCGAGAATCAGAACAACGGGACCATTATCAAAGTGATCGGTGTGGGCGGTGCCGGCGGTAACGCCGTGGATCACATGATCCGCAACGGCGTGGGCGGCGTTGAGTTCATCGCTGCCAACACCGATGCGCAAGCGCTTGCGCGTTCGCTGACCAAGCACCAGATCCAACTCGGATCGACAGGCCTGGGTGCGGGCGCGAAACCGGAAGCGGGGCGCGCGGCGGCTTTAGAGCAGCGCGAAGCGATTCGCGAGGCGCTCGCCGGCAGCCATATGTGCTTCATTACAGCGGGCATGGGTGGCGGCACCGGCACCGGCGCTGCCCCGGTGGTTGCGGAAATCGCGAAGGAAATGGGCATTCTCACCGTCGCGGTCGTGACCAAGCCTTTCTCCTTCGAAGGCAAGCGCATGCGCGTGGCCGAAGCGGGCGTGGAAGCGCTGCAGGAGCATGTGGATTCGCTGATCGTGATCCTGAACGAGAAGCTGATGGAAGTGCTGGGCGAAGACGTCAGCATGAAAGACGCCTTCCGCACTGCCGACGACGTGCTGCATAACGCCGTGGCGGGGATCGCCGAAATCATCAATTGCCCGGGTCTGGTCAACGTCGACTTCGAAGACGTGAAGACGGTGATGGGCGAAATGGGCATGGCGATGATGGGATCCGCTTACGCGAGCGGGCTGGATCGTGCTCGTCTGGCGGCCGAACAGGCTGTCGCAAGCCCGCTACTCGAAGGCGTGAATCTCTCCGGTGCGCGTGGCGTCCTGGTGAACATTACCGCCAGCGACGAATTGCGGATGCGCGAAGTAAACGAAGTCATGAACACCGTGCGCAGCTTTGCCGCAGACGACGCCACGATCATTTTCGGCGCTGTCTACGACCCGGAGATGGAGGAAAACCTGCGCGTTACCGTGGTTGCCACCGGTCTGGGCCAACAACAGGCGCTGCGCGCCCCAAAGCCGCAGCTGATCGTCACGCAGAAAACAGGTACCGACAACATGGGCGTGGGGATCGGCGCAGCGGACTATGGCAGTCTTGATGCGGCACCGGCGGTATTCCGCAAAAACCGCAGTTCGGCAATCGAGGCATTGAGCCAAAGTGGGATGGATAAATATGACATCCCCGCGTTCTTAAGAAAGCAGGCGGACTAATGGGCGCGGCGGCGGTCGTTCCGTAGGGAGAACGGCCGCCATACTGGCTCTGGCACCGCTGACGTGCTAGAATCGCAACCCCTTGCGGATAAAGACAAAATGCTCAAACAGAGGACTATCAAGGCGGCCATTAAAGCCACCGGCGTCGGTTTACACAGCGGCAAAAAAGTCACCATGACTTTGCGGCCCGCAGCACCCGACACGGGTGTGGTGTATCGCCGCGTCGATTTGGCGCAGCCGATTGATATTCGCGCTGACGCCATGGCGGTAACCGACACGCGTTTATGCAGCGCGCTTGAAGGCAACGGCGCAAAAGTCGCAACGGTTGAGCATTTGATGTCTGCGTTGGCGGGTTTGGGCATCGACAATGTGTATGTCGATCTCGACGGACCGGAAGTGCCGATCATGGACGGTAGCGCCGGGCCTTTTGTGTTTCTGCTCCAATCGGCGGGTCTTGAAGAACAGCGCGCCGCTAAAAAGTTTTTCCGTATCCGCAAAGCCGTTGAAGTGCGCGATGGCGACAAGTGGGCGCGCTTCGATCCTTATGACGGTTTCAAGCTGAGCTTTTCCATCGTCTTCGATCATCCGGTATTCGAAAAATCGAGCCAGACCTATAGCATCGACTTCGCTGAAACGTCCTACTCCAAAGAAGTGGCGCGTGCACGTACCTTCGGTTTCGCGCAAGAAGTCGAAGCGTTGCGCAATCACGGATTGGCCTTGGGGGGCAGTCTCGACAATGCGGTGGTGCTGGACGAGTATCGCGTGCTCAATACCGACGGTTTGCGGTATGTCGATGAATTCGTCAAACACAAGGTGCTGGACGCCATTGGCGATCTGTATCTGGTCGGCCACCCGGTCATTGGCGCTTTTAGCGCACACAAGTCGGGACACGCCTTGAATAATCAGTTGCTGCGCGTCACCCTCGCAGATCAGGAAGCCTGGGAGATGGTGAGCTTCAACAAGGTGGAGCAAGCCCCGGCCGGGCTCGCTCAGTTCTACGCTCCGCAGCTAGCATAGACACGCGCGAACTGGCCAAACGGCCAGCATGCATCCCTTGAGGCCCTGATTAAGGTTTATTAATGAATGACGTCGCCGGCTTAAAGCGTCCAAGGCGTTGATCCACTTTTCCCGGCTCGTACAGCTGCGCGCATTCGCGATCATCCTCGGCGCTTAATCAGACCTTCCCTATCCCGATTTTTTGGCCAGATTGCGCACGCGTTCGCGTAGTTCGCCCGCTTGCAGTTTGCCTTCCAATTTCTCCAGCGCCTGTTTGGCGCCACTGCTCAAAAAAGCCCGTTTTTTCGGACCATGAGGCGAAACGAAGGCGGCCGGTTGCACCTCGATCTTCAACTCGTTCACTGCCACGCCGCGTTCGAGACAAGCCTGCAATAACGCGGGACGCATCAAGCGCAGTCTGGCCGCAACCGCATTGTTCGCAGAAAATACGACCAACGTGCCCTGTTTGTAATTGGCGACTTGATACAGTTTGCGTAGGGGTGCGGGCAGGACTGCCTCGGTGGCACTACGAAGGACGAGCAACTGTCGCGCTTGGGCCATCAAGGCACCGGCGCCGTCCTGCTGCTGGAGGAATTCGCTAAGGGGTTTAGAGCTCAAGGGGGTGGGGAGTGCAAGACTGCATAGAGGCGCATGATAGACTAGGCGACTTCCCGCTTCCTATTTGTTTTTCTTCATGATTCCCCGCGTACTCAAGGCAATTTTCGGTAGCCGCAACGACCGGCTGATCAAGCAATATACCAAGGCCGTCGCGCAAATCAACGTATTGGAGCCGCAATTCTCGGCCCTGAGCGATGCCGACCTCCAAGCGAAGACCGCAGCATTCAAGGCGCGCGTGGCCGCGGGCGAAAGCCTGGACGCCTTGTTGCCGGAAGCCTTTGCAGTCGTGCGAGAAGCGGGCAAGCGTGTGTTCAACATGCGCCACTTCGATGTGCAGCTTATCGGCGGGATGGTGTTGCACCACGGCAAGATCGCCGAAATGCGCACCGGCGAAGGCAAGACCTTGATGGCGACTTTGCCCGCATATTTAAACGCGCTGTCGGGCAAGGGCGTACACATTGTCACCGTCAACGACTATCTGGCCGCTCGCGACGCCGAGTGGATGGGCAAGCTGTACAACTTCCTCGGCCTGTCGGTGGGCGTGATCTTGTCGCAGATGCCGCATTCCGAAAAACACGTCGCCTACGCGGCGGACATTACCTACGGCACCAACAACGAATACGGCTTCGACTACCTGCGGGACAACATGGCGATGCGCGCCGAGGATCGTTTCCAGCGCGGACTGAATTTTGCGATCGTCGACGAAGTGGATTCGATTTTGATCGACGAGGCGCGCACGCCGCTGATCATTTCTGGACAAGCCGAAGATCGCACCGAGCTCTATCAACGTATGGACAGTGTCGCGCCCATGCTGACGCGGCAAGAGACGACAGAATCCGAGGGTGATTTTTGGGTCGACGAAAAAGCGCACACCGTGCTGCTGTCCGAAGCCGGGCATGTGCATGCGGAAGAACTGCTGGAACGTTCGGGCATGCTCCCCGCCGGCAGCAGTCTGTACGAGCCGGCCAACATCAACCTGATGCATCACTTGAATTGCGCGCTGCGTGCGCACAATCTCTTCTTCAAAGACCGCAATTACGTCGTGCAGAACGGCGAAGTGGTAATTGTCGACGAATTTACCGGCCGCATGATGCCGGGCCGCCGTTGGTCTGAAGGCCTGCATCAGGCGATCGAAGCCAAGGAACGTGCCACCATCCAGGCGGAAAACCAGACGCTCGCTTCGATCACCTTCCAGAATTTCTTCCGCATGTATGGCAAGCTCTCCGGCATGACGGGCACGGCGGACACGGAGGCCTACGAGTTCCAGGAAATCTATGGCCTGGAAACGGTGGTGATTCCCACCCACCGGCCCATGATCCGGGACGACCGACAGGACCAAATCTATAAAACGGCTCAGGAAAAGTACCAGGCGATCCTGAACGACATCAAAGATTGCTATACCCGTGGCCAGCCGGTGCTGGTCGGCACGACCTCCATCGAAAATTCGGAACTGCTCGCGCGTCTGCTGCAGAAAGAAAAACTGCCGCATGAAGTGCTGAATGCCAAGCAGCATGAGCGTGAAGCTCAAATCGTCGCGCAAGCGGGGCGGCCGAAAGCGATCACGATCGCGACCAATATGGCTGGTCGTGGCACGGACATCGTGCTCGGCGGCAATGTGGAAAAGCAGGCGCAATTCATTCAGGCCGATGACGCCTTGAGTGAAGAAGAGAAGGCCAAGGGTATTCGCAAACTTCACGACGAATGGCAGTCGCTGCACGATCAAGTCGTGCAAGCGGGCGGTCTGCATATCGTGGGTACAGAGCGTCACGAATCGCGTCGGATCGATAATCAGCTACGCGGTCGTTCAGGACGTCAAGGCGACCCGGGTTCCTCACGTTTCTACCTCGCGCTGGATGATCAACTGCTACGCATTTTTGCCGGCGATTTCGTCAAGAAAGCGATGGATTTCCTCAAACTGCCCGAGGGCGAGGCGATCGAACATTCAATGGTCACGAATCGTATCGAAGCGGCACAGCGCAAAGTCGAAGCGCATAACTTCGACATCCGCAAGCAACTGCTCGAGTACGACAACGTGGCCAATGAGCAGCGCAGGAATATCTATCAATTGCGCAATGACATTCTCGATCACGAAGACTTGAGCGAACAGGTCAAGAGTTTGCGCGACGGAGTCGTCGAAGATCTGTTCCGCGCCCATATTCCGGCCGATTCCGTCGAGGAGCAATGGGATGTGGAAGGACTCGAGGTCGTCCTGCAGGGCGAACTCGGTGTGCAGGCGCCGATCAAGGATTGGATGGAAGAGGCAGCGAATGACGACGCATTGCTTGAGCGGACCAAAGTCGCGACTGATGAGGGTTATGCGCAAAGAATGGCGATCGCCCCGCCGGACATCATTCACCAGATCGAGCGCAGCGTGTTACTGCAAACACTGGATACGAACTGGCGAGAGCATCTGGCTGCGTTGGATCATTTACGCCAAGGGATCCACTTGCGCAGCTACGCGCAAAAGAATCCGAAGCAGGAATATAAACGCGAAGCCTTCGAACTCTTCGGTACCCTGGTCGAGACGGTAAAACTGGAAACCACGCGTATCTTGATGCGCTTGCGTCTGCAAACCGAAGAACAGGTGCAGCAAGCGGAAAACATGCAGGCCCAGGCGCCGGCCTTGTCAAACGTGCAGTATCGGCATCCGGGTGTTGACGAGGCAGAGGCTGAGTCTGCGGAACCCACGCCCGCACCCAAGCAGGTGCCTGTCAGAGGGGCTGCGAAAGTTGGCCGCAACGAGCCCTGCCCCTGCGGATCGGGAAAAAAATATAAGCAGTGCCACGGCAAACTTTAGAAGGGAGCGCCGCGATGGCAGTCAATTTGAAAGTGCCTGATCCCGCTTCTTTAAATCCGGTTGCCGGTGTCGAACTCGGTTTTGCGGAAGCGGGAATACGCAAACAGGGGCGGCGCGATTTAATGTTGATGCGTTTTGCGCCCGGCACGCGAGTCGCCGGTGTTTTCACGCAAAACAGTTTCGCAGCCGCACCGGTTCAGATTTGCAGGCAGCGGCTGGCGATGCGTAAAGATTTCCGCGCCGTGATTGTCAACGCCGGCAACGCGAATTGCGGAACGGGTGAAGCAGGTCTGCAAGCGGCGCAACGCACTTGCGCTGCCGTCGCTAAAACCTTGGGGTGCGACGCCGACGAAGTGCTGCCTTTTTCCACCGGCGTCATTCTCGAGCACTTGCCGGTCGATCGTATCGAAGCGGCATTGCCGCGTTGCGCGGAGAGCCTTCAGGAGACGCATTGGGCCGAAGCCGCCAGTGCCATCATGACCACCGACACCGTGCCGAAGGCTGTCTCGCGCAGCGTGCGTATTGATGGCAAAGAGGTGGTGGTTACCGGCATCGCCAAAGGCGTCGGCATGTTGCAGCCGAATATGGCGACTATGCTTGCTTATATAGCGACGGAAGCCTTGATTGCTCCCGACTTGTTGCAGCGAATGATTCGCAATGTCGCGAACGCTTCTTTCAATCGCGTCACGGTGGACGGCGATACCTCGACCAACGATTCTTTTTTGCTGATTGCCACCGGGCAAGCGGGCAACAACGAAATCGTCGAAGCCAAAAGCGCAGGTTATGCCGCACTCAAAGTGACGGTGCTCGAAGTGGCCGTAGAATTGGCTCAAGCGATCGCTCGCGATGGTGAAGGGGCAACGAAGTTTATTACGGTGCAAGTGGATGGCGCGGCCGATACGGATGAGGCAGTACGCGTGGCAAAGGCGATCGCACACTCGCCTTTGGTGAAGACGGCTTTTTTTGCTTCCGATCCCAATCTCGGTCGGTTGATTGCGGCTATCGGCAATGCCGGCGTAAGCGACCTCGATACGAGCAGAGTGAATCTCTTTTTGGGTGATGTCCAGGTTATCGATCGAGGCGGTCGCGCCGCTTCTTATCGCGAAGAGGACGGCGCGCGGGTCATGAAGCTCGAAGAGATCACGGTGCGAGTCGAGTTGAATCGCGGTGCGATCAGCACGACAGTGTGGACCTGCGATTTCTCCTACGAATACGTCAAAATCAACGCCGAGTACCGTACTTGAGGATTGGAAGGGTTTATTAAGATGCCCGCCAAAAAAACCGAGACATCCGGCTTCGATCGGTTGTTGCAACGACTCGATCAGCTCTTGGACCGGGTCGAAAATATGCTGCCCTCGGTCGGCCCCGCCCCGGATTGGAAAATGCAGGCCTTTCGCTGGCGTCGTCGCAACGGCGCAGGCACTTTGCTCGGCGTGGCCACGCCGCATCGGATTCGCCTCGAGGACTTGCACGATATCGAACCGCAAAAAGAAGCGATCGATCGCAATACCCGACAATTCGTCGATGGATTGCCCGCAAACAATGTATTGCTGACGGGTGCCCGCGGGACAGGCAAAAGCTCGCTGGTCAAAGCGATGCTTCATCGTT
>DATEEW010000268.1:0-5756 GCA_035280965.1 Burkholderiales bacterium | reverse complement strand
CGCATGTCCAAATCGAGATGATTGGTCGGCTCGTCCAACAGCAGTAGATTCGGCCGCTGCCAGATAATCAGCGCGAGCGCGAGTCGCGCTTTCTCGCCACCGGAGAAACCGCGTATCGGTTCCGAAACCCGATCGCCCGCGAAATCGAAGCCACCGAGGAAATCGCGCAATTCCTGTTCGCGCGTCTGGCTGTCGATGCGCAGCAGATGTTGCAGCGGGCTGTCTTCGTCGCGCAGATCTTCCAACTGATGCTGCGCGAAGTAACCGATGCGCAGATTTTTGCCTTCGCGTCGTTCGCCGCTCAACGCCGCGAGTCGGCCGGCGAGCAGCTTTACCAATGTCGTTTTGCCTGCGCCATTGCGTCCGAGCAAACCGATACGCGCACCCGCGGGGATGCTCAGTTGCAAATCGCGAAGGAGGGGCATGCCACCATACCCCACGCTTGCCTCTTCTAGTCTGAGCACGGGATCGGGACTGCCGGGAAATTCGCGAAAATGAATGACGAAGGGCGAGTCCACATGTGCGGGAGCGATGCGTTCCATGCGTTCGAGCGCTTTCATGCGGCTTTGCGCTTGTTTGGCCTTGGTCGCTTTTGCGCGGAACCGTTCGACGAATCGTTCCAGCCGCGCGATTTCGCCTTGTTGGCGCTGATAGAGTGACTGCTGTTGGGCCAATTGCGTGACGCGCTGCGTTTCGAAAGCGGAATAATTGCCCGTATAAAGCCGAAGTTTTTGCCGATCGAAATGCACGATCGCGTCCACCGTTCCGTCCAGAAACTCGCGGTCATGCGAAATCATGAGCAAGGTGCCGCGATAGTTCGCCAGCCATTGTTCCAGCCACACGACCGCGTCCAAATCCAAATGGTTGGTCGGCTCATCGAGCAGAAGTAAATTGGAACGGCACATCAATGCCTGCGCCAGATTGAGTCGCATGCGCCAACCGCCCGAGAATTCACTGACGGGACGCTCGAGGTCGGTCGTCGTGAAACCCAGGCCGCTAAGTAACGCTGCGGCGCGCGCCGGCGCCGCATAGCCGTCGATCTCGCCGTAACGCGCGTGCGCATGCGCGAGTCTTTCGCCTTCGCCGCTTGCTTCCGCCGCCTGTAATTCTTTTTCAACCGACCGCAGTTCGGCATCGCCGTCGAGGGCGTAATCAAGCGCCGTGCAGGGCACTGCCGGTGTCTCTTGAGCGACATGTGCAATGACCCACCCCGGCGGAAGGTCGAGGTCGCCTCCGTCGGCGTGGATCTCGTCCCGCATCAAAGCGAACAGGGTGGATTTGCCGCAGCCGTTGGGGCCAATCACCCCGACATGCTGCCCCGGATTGATGCTGAGATCGGCGCTGTCGAGCAGACTTTTGCTGCCGCGGCGCAATTGGAGTTTGCGTATTTGAATCATGGAGGGGCGATTATAGGCAGGGGCGCAGATAGCGAATCGGTTCCGGGAGGAGGGAAGTGCTCTGTTATACTCGCGGCCTTTGCCCGGCTTGCGCCGCATCCCCAGGGTTCTCCTCAGATTCCGCTCCTGCGCCGCCCGGCGAACATCGAATATCGACTGGAGTAAAAGTTTGACCACATTTGCCGAGCTGGGCTTATTGCCCGAATTGCTCAGAGCCGTAACCGAACAGGGTTATACCGAGCCGACGCCTATTCAGGCGCAGGCCATTCCGCTTGTCCTGGCCGGCTGTGACGTCATGGGCGGCGCGCAAACGGGTACAGGTAAGACAGCTGGTTTTACCTTGCCCTTGCTGCAGCGCTTGGCGCCGCACGCAAGCACGAGCGTTTCACCGGCTCGACATCCCGTGCGTGCGCTCATCCTGGCGCCGACCAGGGAACTCGCGGCGCAAGTGCACGAGTCGGTCCGCGTCTACAGCAAATATGTCCCGCTTCGGAGCGCTTGTATTTACGGCGGCGTGCCGATGGACCCGCAGATTCAGCAATTACGCGCCGGCATCGAAATTCTGGTGGCGACACCGGGCCGCCTGCTCGATCACGTACAACAAAAAACATTGAACCTGAGCCAGGTCGAAATCGTCGTGCTCGACGAAGCCGACCGGATGCTCGACATGGGTTTCATTCCCGATGTGCGTCGTATCCTGGGTCTGCTCACCGCGCGCAAACAGGGGCTGTTGTTCTCGGCGACCTTCTCTGAAGAGATCAAGAAGCTCGCAGATGCGTTTTTGAAAAACCCGACCTTGGTCGAAGTGGCGCGACGCAATCAGACCAACGAGTCGATTACACATATCGTGCATCCGGTAGCGCGCGAAAAAAAGCGCGAACTGCTCGTGCACTTGATCAAGTCGAAGGAAATGAAACAGGTGCTGGTCTTCTGCGGCACGCGTCTGGGAACCAATCGTCTGGCTTATCAGCTCAACAAGGAAGGTGTGCACGCGCAAGCCATTCACGGCGACAAGACTCAAGGCGAACGCATGCAGGCGCTGGAAGAATTCAAGGCCGGCAAGGTGGGCGTGCTGGTGGCCACCGATGTGGCGGCGCGTGGCATCGATATCGATCAGTTGCCCTATGTGGTGAACTTCGACTTGCCGAACACGCCCGAAGATTACGTGCATCGTATTGGCCGCACCGGCCGCGCCGGCGCCTTGGGCACCGCGATCTCCTTGGTCAGCAGCGAGGAGCACGAGCGGCTGTCAGATATCGAGAAGCTGATCAAGATCAGCATTCCACGCGAAATCATTCCCCACTTCGGCCCGCATTTGGCCGACGCACCGCCTTTATTGGAGCCGCGTCGCGAACGTCGGCCGAGAGCTGAAATGGATCGACTTACGCATACAGAGGCCAAACGCGCCAAAACCAGCGATCCCATTTTTACCTCACCGTACGAACCGACTCAGGTCGGCGGGGTAACGACCGCGCGGGTAGGAGAGTCGACTCGCAAACCGCAGAAACAGGTCGCTGCCTTGTTGGGCGGCTTCGTCCGTAAGCCAACCTAGGGTTGCTGTCTGCGTAGGCAGACAACGAATCTTGTGCGCTCTTGATGTAGCGCACTGAGACGTAACACGGCGGAACCTATAATTCCGCGGCTCGCCAGCTGGCGCGGCGAGGCATAACTTCAATAGCAAAGAAATAGGATCATGAGCTTCGATCGAGTCGATACCGGACGCGACCTTCCCAACGACTTCAACGTGATCATCGAAATTCCGATGAACGCGCCGCCCATCAAATACGAAGTCGACAAGGAGACGGGCGCTATTTTCGTGGACCGCTTTTTGTCCACCGCCATGCACTACCCCTGCAATTACGGCTATGTGCCGCATACCTTGTCCGGCGACGGCGACCCAGTCGATGTATTGGTGATCTGCCCGCTACCCATCATTCCCGGCGCAGTCGTACGCTGCCGTCCGGTCGGCATGCTGAAAATGGAAGACGAGGCCGGTCAGGACACCAAGATACTGGCGGTGCCCATCGACAAACTTTCTGCGATGTATCAAGCGGTGCAGGACATTCGCGATCTGCCCGAGATCCAACTTGCCCAGATCTGCCACTTCTTCGAGCACTACAAAGACCTGGAGCGCGGCAAATGGGTTCGCGTGCTCGGTTGGGTGGGTCCGGACGAAGCGCGTCAGGAATTGCTCAATGGCGTGCAGATGTACAAAAACGCCAAAAAGAAACCCGCTTTTTAAGACTGCGTGCGGGCGTCCCGCTTGAAGGGCGCCCGTTCGTGCAATTCGTCGATATATTCCGCAACGCCCAAGCTTTCGCGCGCTAGGAAGCGTTCCACCGCATCGGCGAATTCGGGATGGCGCAGCCAATGCGCCGACCAGGTTTGTACCGGCAAGAAGCCGCGGGCGAGTTTGTGTTCGCCCTGTGCGCCGCCTTCCATCCATTCCAGCTTGCGCGCGATGCAGAATTCGATCGCCTGGTAATAGCAAGCTTCGAAATGGAGTGCGGGCACGAATTCCGTCGCGCCCCAATAACGGCCATACAGGCGCTCGTCGTCGTAAAGATTCAGTGCGGCTGCGATGGGCCTGCCTTCCCGTTCGGCGATGACCAGCATCAAATGTGCGGGCATCGTTTCGCCGATACGCTTAAAAAATTCCAAATTCAGGTAGGGCGTCGAACGATGCGCACGATAGGTGCGGATATAGCAGCGATGGAAGAAATCCCAATCCGCCGCCACGATTTCCAGCCCGCACTTCCAACGCAAGCTCACACCGGCGTCAGCCACGCGCCGCCGCTCCTGCCGGACTTTCCCGCGCTTGGCGGAAGTAAGGGTGGAGAGGAAATCCTCGAAACTTGCATAACCCGCATTGCGCCAATGAAATTGCACGCCTTGCCGCAATAGACATCCGTGCGATCGCCATTCCTCCGCTTCGCATTCGCCTGGAAAGAGTATATGCAGCGAAGAAAAATCGGACTCGTCGTGCAGCGCTCGGTCCATGAGCAAGGCACGAACCCTTGCGTCTGCGGCTAAAAGCCGCGCACCCGGAATGGGTGAGAAGGGAATGGCCGACAAATGCTTGGGGTAATAGGCGAGGCCATGTCGTTCGTAGGCTTCCGCCCACGCCCAATCGAAAACGTATTCGCCATAGGAATGGGTTTTGGCATACCGAGGTAGGGCGCCCACGAGTTTGCCGCCGGACCACGCGCTAAGGTGGTGTGGCAGCCAACCGCTGGCCCCACCGACGCAGCCTGTCTGTTCCAGCGCGGATAAAAATTCATGGCGTAAAAAAGGCTGCTTGCCCGCCAACGCATTCCAGGCTGGGGCCGGCACTTCTTCCAAACCGGGTATAACGCGCAGTTGAGGCGTGGGGACGGTGTCGGACATGAGCCGATTATTCGGGAGCTGCCCATGCGAGGCAACTCGTTTTGCGGCGCCGAACGACTTGCTATACTGCGGCGAATTCAAACCTAGGCGGACAGGCCATGAAAAAGATCGAAGCGGTGGTGAAACCCTTTAAGCTCGACGAAGTGCGTGAGGCCTTGGCCGAAGTAGGCGTGACCGGCCTGACTGTCACGGAAGTCAAAGGCTTTGGGCGGCAGAAGGGGCATACCGAGCTTTACCGCGGCGCTGAATACGTGGTCGATTTCCTGCCTAAAGTGAAAATCGAAGTGGTCGTTACCGAAACGATGCTCGAGCCAGCCATCGAGGCGATCGTCAAAGCGGCCCGGACGGGGAAGATCGGCGACGGCAAGATTTTTGTCAGTTCGGTGGAGCAGGTCGTACGCATCCGCACAGGCGAAACAAATGAGGCCGCAATCTAGGGCGCTTCGAGTCTTCAGCCCTTAAGCAAAACAAGTATCGCCCCGCTGCCGCCCTGTGCGGCGGGTGCTTCGCAATAAGCCAGCACTTCGTCCCGCCGCGTCAGCCAAGCGCGGACTTTTCCTTTCAGTACCGGCTCTCGATTCTTCGATCCGAGCCCCTTGCCGTGGACGATACGCACGCAGCGTGCGCCGCGCTTGAGGCATTCGCGTAGAAACTCACGCAATTGTTCTGCGGCCTCGGTGCGCGTCATGCCATGCAAATCGATTTCGTATTGCACGCGCCAGGTGCCGCGCCGCAATTTGCGCAGTACATCGCGTCCGATACCGGAACGGACATAGGTTTCATCCTCCGAGATTTCGATATCGTCGAAGTTGCCATAGAGGCTTTCGCCGAGTGCGGCATGGTCATCGAGGAGGGATTGCACCGGAGCCACCGGGGCATCGGTACGTGGCGGTTGATAGCGTTTCGCCGTTTTTAAGGGCACCGCATCGCTTACCTCCGCCCGGAAGAGTTCGAGATCCTCGGGCGGGGGTT
>DATEEW010000267.1:0-4914 GCA_035280965.1 Burkholderiales bacterium | reverse complement strand
GCCGAAGCGCTGGGGGCGTCCGGTACGCTCAGCACATAAAAGCGATCCTTAGGAACAGAACCGCAGCCGGCAAGTAGCGCCGAAATCAAACAAAGGGCGCTTAAACGCGTCATTGATCATCCCCCGATTTTCCTCGAATCAAACTTTCCGGATGGCGCTCGAGATACTCTGCCAACTCACGCAGCGCTTTGGCGGCACGTCCCAGTTCGCGCATGGTTTCACGCGCCTCCTGTTGCAAAGGCGCGTTTTCGGTGGCGACCGAACGCTGTATGTCCTGCAAGGTTTGCTGCACCGATTGCAAGGTCGTGCGTATCTCCGGCGCGATATCCTGATTGACGGTGCCCATGAGCTTCGCCGTCTCGGCAAGTGTCTGATTCAGTTCTTTGCCGATTTCATCGAAGGGCACTTTTTCCAGGCGCTTGGCGATTCTTCGCAACGTATGCTGCAACTCGCTCAAATCTCCGTTTGCCGTGGGCACTTCCAAAGGCATTTGCGCGAAGTTCACCGCCACCTTTGGCGCATCGGGAAAATAATCCAAAGCGATATAAAGCTGGCCTGTAATTAAATTTCCGCTCCGCAACTGCGCACGCAGGCCCTTATCGAGTAAGTTTTGCATTAAAGCGAGCCGCTGGGTGCTCGTTTCCGGCCGTTCCCCGCGCACGCGTTCCCACAAACGCTGCGGATAGAAACTTACATCCACCGCACTTTGAAAAGCTTTGCGATGGGAATCGTATTGAAGGCTGATCGCGCTGACTTCTCCGACCGGCACGCCCATGAACTCCACCGGCGCGCCAACCGAAAGTCCGCGCACGGAATCGTTAAAAACGAGCACCCATTGCTGCGCTTCGGTGACCGGCCTTTGCAGCGCTTGCTCGCGCGTTTGATGCAATTGAAACACCGTCGAAGCCTGTGCACCGATTTGCATTTGCGACGAAACGTACAACGGCGTCTGAAAGGCGATGCCTCCTCCGAGCATTGCGGCCAGCCCTTCGGTCCGAACACGCAAGCCCTCGGAGTCGAGGGACAGGTCAACGCCACTTGCATTCCAGAAGCGCGATTGCGTTTGGACATGCTTGTCGTAGGGCGCGTGTACGAAGATTTTTAGCTCGACCCCATTGCCCGAAGCATCGAGTTCGTAGGCGACGACCGAACCCACTTGAATCCGACGATAAAAGACGGGCGATCCGATATCCAAGGACCCGAGTTCCTCCGCCTGCAATACAAAGTGCTTGCCGGGCAGATCCGCAGTTACGATAGGTTGCCTCTCTAAACCGACGAAGCTGTTCTTAAGGACACTAGAACGTCCCGGGTCGACACCAATGTAGGAACCCGACAACAAGGTTCCCAACCCCGATATCTGGCTACCGCTGATGCGCGCCCTGACCACCCAGAAACGCGTATCTTCGGTCAGAAATTTTTCCGTGCTTTTATCCAGTTCCGCCGTGACGATGACCGATTTGCGATCAGGCGCGACGCGAATTCCGCGCACGACCCCGATCTGCACGTCCTTGTACTTGAGCTTGGTTTGTCCCGCTTCCAAACCCTCCGCGGTTTGGAAACTGATTTCAATTTCGGGCCCTTTGTCCCAAACCGCTTTTACCGCGACCCAGGCGCCGATCAAGGCGGCCACAATAGGAATAGTCCATACGAGCGGCACATTCCAACGGCGTTTAGGCGCGACCGCAGCGGACGGCACCTCGTCGACATCGATTGTCATTTCTTAACCTTGCCCTTTTCCTCTGCAGCATCCCACATTAAGCGCGGATCGAAGGATTCCGCCGCAATCATGGTCAACACTACCACTGCGCCGAAGGCAACAGCGCCTCCGCGCGGCACGATAGTCGCGAGCGCGTCGAGTTGAACCAGTGCGACCAGGATCGCGACGACATACACGTCCACCATCGACCAGCGCCCCACTGCCTCAACGGCGCGATAGAGCCGAGTGCGGTCGGGAAGCCGCCAATGCGAACCTCTTTGAGTCGTGATCAGCAAAAGCGAAAGAGAGATCATTTTGGCGAGGGGCACCAGCACGCTGGCGAAAAAAATCACCAGCGCGATAGGCCAGGAGCCATGCGTCAACAGATACACCACACCGCTCATGATCGTATCGGCCTGATATCCGAGGATCGAGCGCGTTTCCATAATCGGCAACACATTGGCGGGAATATATAGGATGAAGGACGCGATCAGGAAAGCCCAGGCGCGCTGAACGCTCTGCGGTTTGCGCGCATGCAAAGGGCCGTGACAGCGCACGCAAATGCTGTCATGCCCTGCCATTTTCTGCAAAAACCCGCAGGCGTGACAACTGCACATCCCGCGACTCATCGCCGTAGGCGCGCCGTTCATGCGCCCGCTTTCGAAAGATCGGTGTTTTTGCCCACCGAGGCGCGGCGCAATTGTCCGACCCGGTCCCACATATCCGCCGGCTCGAAGTTCGAAGCGGCGGCCGTCAAAAGCACGATCAATCCGGCAAAGGACCAAAGGGCGATATCAGGCACCACTTTCGCAATGCCCGCAAGCTTCACCAGCGATACCAATACACCCAGAATGAAAACCTCCACCATGCCCCACTGCTTGAGGTTTTGCACCAGGCGAAACGCCAAGTTAAGGCCGGGAGGCACGAATCCTCGCTGCAGCGGCCCAAGGATATACAGCATGCTGAATATGTGCAGCAACGGGCTTACGACAGTCGTCACGAAGACAAGCACCGCAACCGAATCCATATCTTGTGCCTGCAACGCACGTGCGGCGCCGATCAGGGTTGCGACCGTTTTTTGTCCCTGTATTTCCATCGCGACGATGGGAAAGGAAAGTGAGACCCCGAACAATAAAGCCGCGCCAAGCTCACAGGCCAAGGCGCGGCGCAGGCTATCGGGACGATGACGTCGCAATGTCGCGCCGCATCGACTGCAGCGCATCGCGCCGCCTGGTGGCAACGCAACGGGCCTTTGAAGCAAGTCGCATTCGTGGCAGGCGATCATGAGCAATGACATCCCGCTTGCGCCGCTACGCTCGTCCGGTCGCGCAAGGAATACGTGTCAGCGCATATCACTGCGCCGATGTCACTGCGCCGGTGCGGCACCGACTCCTGCCAGGGGAATATGCTCCGCGAGTTCGTAGCGAAGCACGGCGCGAATTTTGTTTTCCACTTGCAGATAGCGCGCGGCATGCGCAGCCGATAACGCTTTTTCCATTTTCGCCGCCGTATTGCGGCGAGCTTTTATTTCTTCCTCATCGATGGCCAGGCTTTCCTTGATCAATTCTTTCGCCACATCGTTACTCACGGCGCCAGAACCCTTGTTATACGCGTCCGCGTATTTTTTTATGAGCTTGCCGATGCGGGCGTTGAGCTTGTCGAGTTCGACTTGATGCGCATCGTAGATCGGCCAGAATGCCTTTCCTTCTGCGTCGCTCAATTGCATCGCGCTCGCAACCAGCAAGCGTTTATCCGCTTGCATCTTGGCACGCAGGATTTCCATGTTGCTCGTCGGAGCGTCGGCCGCGTAAGCGGTCAGCGCAACGCAAAGTGTCAGTATCAGAAAGGCGATTTTTTTCATTTGCGGATTCCTAAAGGTTAAAGGTCGCGGCTCAGCTTCCGCGGTTTATCATTTTCTTGCGCAACTTCTCGTATTCGCTTTGAGTGATTGCGCCTTCGTCCAAGGCTCGTTTCAAATCGGTGAGCTCCTGTCCCTGGGACACCATCGAGAACTGCGTATCGACGTCCGCGCCGCCGCCGAAACAACCGGACAACATCGCCGACGCCAACAAGCATGCGATGAGGGGCGCGAATTTCATAGAGAGCACCATCCGATCAATTATCGAGAACGCGATCGATCAATCGCGATTTGGCGCCGTCGTACTCCGCCTGTGTCATGGCGCCGGTATCGCGCGCTTTTTTCAGATCGATCAATTGCTGTCCCACCGAGACTGTGGTCGTGGAGGTTTTCACTTCCGCACCCCCGCCGCAAGCGGTCAGCAACAAACATCCCGCCAACAACCCAGCCCGCAAATAAGCCTTCTTCATTTTTCCTCAGCGTTGTCGCACATAACACGGGAAGCGTGAGAATTTCTTCGATTGACCGTCGCGGAACAATTGGCCTTTGGTCCAATCGACCGCGCTTCAGGCGGGAGCGGCCTTGAGAGCCGTGTCGATCGCAGTCAAAAGGGTCTGATCGTCGAGCGGTTTACAGAAATAGGATGTTGCGCCTGCGGCAAGACATTGTGCCCGCGCACCCGGCTCGTCGTGCGCGGTGAGCACTACAACAGGCAAGCGCAAACCGCGAATAGACACTTGTTTGAGCACATCCAGGCCGTTCAGATGCGGCATGTGAAGGTCAAGGACGATGCAATCGGGTCGATGATTGCTCAGGGAATCGATAAAGGCTTGCCCGGATTCGAAAGTCTCCGCCTCCAGATCGGAAGAGGATAACAGGCGCTTGAGCGCTTTCCGCACAGCAGCTTCGTCGTCGACTACGGCAATGAGCATCTCGGCCCGCCCATGAAACGGCCCCTTTCCCCGAGGACCTATATTTATTCGACCAGTTTCGGTCCACTGCCGTAATTGGACCTTGGTCTCACTTCGGTGGGTGATTCAGATATTCAGGATGTCGAAGCTGTCTCGGCTTGGTAAGTGAGGCGCACCAGTTCCGCCAAGGAAGCCGCCTGCATCTTTTCCATCACCCTCTGGCGGTGGACTTTCACGGTCTTCTCGGCGATACCCAACTCGGCGGCGATCTGCTTATTGAGGTGTCCGGCCACGACATTAAGCATCACTTCCAACTCACGCTTGGTGAGAGTTGCCAGCCTCTTCTGCAACTGCAGCGATTGTGCTCGGACCTCGCGCTGCACGCAGTCTTTAGCGATCGCAGTGCGCACGGCGGCCAGAAGTTCGCTTTCGTCGAAAGGCTTCATGAG
>DATEEW010000266.1:0-3307 GCA_035280965.1 Burkholderiales bacterium | reverse complement strand
CGCGGCGAAAAACCAGAAGCCATCATTCAAGAAATTCTCGCCGGTGTGCGTGCGGCACATGCGGTGGAACTCGATCGTCGCATCGCGATTCGTATTGCGGTAACTGAAGCACGAGCAGGCGATGTGTTGCTTATTGCGGGCAAAGGGCACGAGACATACCAGGAAATTGCCGGTCAACGTTTGCCATTTTCGGATATGGACGAAGCGCGCGCCGCGTTGAGCGCCGTCGCAGGAGCGAGCGCATGATGTCCATTTCCGCAGCCGCCGAAGCGCTTCAGGCCCACATCGTCGGCGATGATGTGCGCTTCACGGAAGTGTCCTCCGATACACGCAGTATCGAGCCGGGGGCTTTGTTCATCGCCTTGAAGGGCGAGCGCTTCGATGGCCACAATTATTTAGACGTGGCACGCGATCGCGGTGCCGCAGCGGCGATGGTCGCGCATGATGTAGAGATTGATGTGGCAGGGCTTTCGTTGCTGGTCGTGGAAGACACCAAACTGGGTTTGGGCGCGCTCGCCCGACATTGGCGCGATCGTTTCGATATTCCACTCATCGCGATCACAGGCTCGAACGGGAAAACCACTGTCAAAGAGATGGCGGCGGGGATCGCGCGTGAACATTTCGGTGCCGACGCGGTGCTCGCCACGGCGGGAAATTTCAACAACGACATCGGCCTGCCGCTGACGTTATTGCGATTGCGTGAGGCACACGAATGTGCGGTGATCGAAGTGGGGATGAATCATCCCGGTGAAACCGCCTACCTGGCGGACTTGGCGCATCCGAACATCGCGGTCGTCAACAACGCGCAACGCGAGCATCAAGAGTTCATGAAAAGCGTGACCGATGTGGCGCTTGAGCATGCGGCGATCATCGAGGCCTTGCCGGCGGACGGTGTTGCCGTGTTCAACGCGGACGACGAACACGCATCGGTATGGCGCGCCGCGGCGGATTCGCGCACGGTGCGCGATTTCGGGCTAAGCGCGGCCGCCGCAGTGCGCGCGAATTATCGCGCCACCTCGCAAAGCGCAGAAATGGTGATTGAAACGCCAGAAGGTCTTGTTGCCGCGCATTTGCAAGTGCCCGGTGAGCACAACGTGCGCAATGCGCTCGCCGCAACCGCTGCTTTGACTGCGGCCGGCGCAAGTATGGGCGCCGTCGCGCGCGGTCTGATGCAATTCCGGGCCGTCAAAGGGCGATTGCAGGCTAAGCGTGCGCGCAACGGCGCCTGCATCATCGACGACACCTACAACGCTAATCCAGATTCGGTGAGGGCTGCCATTGATGTGTTGGCGCGTGCGGCTTCGCCACGGGTGCTGGTGTTGGGAGATATGGGCGAAGTGGGCGAGCAGGGTGTGGCCTTCCATGCAGAAATCGGCACCTACGCCAAAGCGCAAAGCATCGATGCGCTGTGCACTCTGGGTGCATTGGCGGAACACAGCGGGCGCGCCTTCGGCGCACACGCGCAACACGCGGCGACCATTGAAGAGTTGGTGGGGCGCCTGAACGCCTTGCTTACGCCTAATGGAACGGCCTTGATCAAAGGCTCCCGCTTCATGCGGATGGAGCGTGCGGTTCAAGCGCTCTGCGAGGAGGAAAAATGAACGATCAAGGTGAAGCGTCGTGCTGCTAGAACTTGCCGAATACCTATCGCGCGATATCCGCGCCTTCAACGTGTTCAACTACATTACGTTGCGGGCGGTGCTGGCCGCGTTGACCGCTTTGGCGATCAGCTTTCTTGCCGGGCCGGTGATGATTCGCAAACTGGCCGCGTACAAAATCGGTCAGGCGGTACGAAACGACGGTCCGCAAACACACCTGACCAAAGCGGGTACCCCAACCATGGGAGGGGCGCTGATTCTTGTTTCTATCGCCGTAACCACATTGCTGTGGGCCGATTGGGGCAATCGATTCGTTTGGATTGTGTTGCTGGTCACGTTGGGCTTCGGTGCGATCGGCTGGGTGGACGACTATCGCAAGGTCGTGCATCGGAATCCCAAAGGCTTGTCGGCCAAAGCGAAGTATTTCTGGCAATCGGTCCTCGGCGGTTTCGCCGCCGTATATCTTGCCTTTGCGGTGCCGGCACCGAGTAATGCGCACGTGTGGGATTTGTTTGTGCAATGGGTGCAAAGTGGTTTTGCAATGGATTTGCCGCAACAGGCCGATCTCATCGTGCCCTTTTTCAAGAACATTGCTTATCCCTTGGGCGTATTCGGTTTCATTGTCTTGTCGTACTTCGTCATCGTGGGCACCAGCAACGCCGTGAATCTCACCGACGGCCTCGATGGTCTGGCGATCATGCCCGCGGTGATGGTGGGCGGTGCGCTCGGCATATTCGCTTATGCCTCGGGCAATGCCGTCTTCGCGAAATACCTGCTTATTCCAAACATCGTGGGAGCGGGCGAATTAGCCGTCTTCTGTGGCGCGCTGGTGGGCGCCGGCCTGGGCTTTCTGTGGTTCAACGCCTATCCCGCCGAAGTGTTCATGGGCGACGTAGGTGCGCTCGCACTCGGTGCGGCCCTGGGCACCGTCGCCATTATCGTGCGGCAGGAAATCGTGCTCTTCATTATGGGGGGCGTGTTTGTCGCGGAAACCGTTTCGGTGATGTTGCAAGTCGCTTACTTCAAATGGAGTGGCGGTAAACGCATATTCCGAATGGCGCCTTTGCATCATCACTATGAATTGGGTGGTTGGAAAGAGACTCAGGTGGTCGTACGGTTCTGGATTATCACGCTGATGTTGGTTTTGTTCGGTTTATCGACTTTGAAACTACGTTGAGTTACGACACTGCATTCGTCGCCGGCAAGAACGCACTCGTCATGGGTTTGGGCGAGTCGGGGCTATCCATGGCGCAGTGGCTGATGCGCCATGGCGCCCGCGTGCGTGTCGCAGATTCGCGTGCGCAGCCGCCGGGACTCGACGCATTGCGTACCGAACTGCCGCAAGCGGAAGTGCGTACCGGACCATTTAAGGAAGCGCTGCTGGAGGGTGTCGATCTGCTTGCGCTCAGCCCCGGGCTGTCTCCTCAAGAGCCGATAGTGCGTGCCGCGCGGGCCGCGCATATAGACGTTGTCGGCGATGTCGAGTTATTCGCGCGCGCGCTGCCGAAGGAGGGCGGCCCGATCGTCATCGGTATTACCGGCACCAACGGCAAAACGACGGTGACGGCGTTGACAGGCGCGATGTGCGCCGTCGCAGGTAAGGATACGGTGGTCGCGGGGAATATCAGCCCGGCCGTTTTAACTGCCTTGATGCAATGTGAAGACGAAGGGCGTGAACCCGAAGTCTGGGTCTTGGAACTCTCTAGTTT
>DATEEW010000265.1:0-5373 GCA_035280965.1 Burkholderiales bacterium | reverse complement strand
GGATTAACTAAGCGGGATAAAGCGCCTAGACTGCATCTGTGACGAACGCCATGCATGTCGTCACGCTTTTCCACCCGCCGGGCCCCTCCCTGATTCCCGGCGGGTTTTCTATTTTGTGAATTTCGCACAATTTCCCGTACTACTTTTTCGCAGAAAAGCCTACCCCTCCAGGCATATATTGATCCCGTCACGAGTTCAGATGTTTTACGCGATCAATGTCACCCCAGGTGACTAAGGAGAGGGAAATGATGAATACCCAGGAATTGAAACCTAATGGTTTCTCACATGCTCGGGCAGAAGCAGCCCGGTACTTGCGTGCTGTGCCTCGCATCGATTCAATGTTCGATCAAGATCACGAAAAGATCGAGCGCCGTCAGCAGCCTTCCATGGAAGAGATCGTGCGAAGCGTCATCGATCAACTGATCGCTTCGGGCGTCTTCCCGCAGCTTGCCTCGTCCGGGAAAGATGCGGCCTCGACGGAGCAAAAAGCGCCACGAGTCATGCCGGCCGATCTGGGTCTGACCCGACGCGAAACCGAAGTCCTGCGCATTCTTGCGCAAGGGAAGTCCAACAAAGAGATTTGTCGCGAGCTGAACATCGCTATCGGAACGGCCAAGATTCACACCCGCTCGGTTTGCGCAAAGCTCAACGTTACGCGCCGCGCGGAAGCGGTTGCTGCGGTGAACCGAATGGGGCTAGTGCTGGAAGCCGAGTAGTCCAACACTCGGCTGCTGTCCCTCTCATCGCGGAATTCGACGTCCTGCTTCATTGCGGGGCGTCGATTCGCCTTTTCTCGCTTAGCGATCGCTTCAGACACGGCACGCTTTCGTCCGCTGTTTTAAAACCTGCAGGTCGATCTAAACCTACCGCTCAGGGTCGGATACTATTGCGACTCATAATCAATCGAGCGTTGCCCTTTCAGCATGGTCAAGGCGATATCGCGAGCGTCGCTGATGCTCTTGGCTGCACTGCTTGCGCCTGGAGCGTATGCGCAGGAATTGGAACCGAGGGCCTATTCAAACCTGCCTGTTGGGATGAATTTCCTGTTGGTGGGATTCGCGAAATCGGAAGGCAGTCTGTCCACCGCTCCGGCGTTGCAAATCGAAGATGCGGAGCTCGATATCGACACAGGCCTGCTAGCCTATGCGCGCGCGCTCAATCTGTGGGGCAACTCGGGCAAGGTCGACGTCATCCTGCCTTATTCCCATCTAGAGGGTAGTGCACTCGTGTCGGGTGTGCCGCGCGAACGGGATGTGAGCGGATATGGCGATCCGCGTGTACGTTTATCCATGAATTTCTACGGCGCGCCGGCACTTACGATGGCGGAATACCCAGCGTACGAGCACGATCTGGTGATCGGGGCGAGCGTGCAAGTCGCAATTCCAATGGGGCAATACAGTTCGGACCGGCTCATCAATATCGGCAGCAACCGCTGGGGGATCAAGACGGATGTGGGGTTCTCCAAAGCCTTCGACAAAGTGACCGCAGACTTTACCGTCGGCGCGACCATCTTCACCGACAATGATGATTTTTTCGGTGGCCAACGGCTGGAGCAACGGCCCGTGTATTCGACCCAGGTCAACCTTAGCTACGACTTCGGCGAGAACGTATGGGCAGCGTTGGGATACACCTATTACTTTGGTGGCCGCACTACTGTCGAGGGCGACACCAAGGATGATGAGTTGGGCAATTCACGTGTGGGTTTTACGCTGTCGCTGCCGATCGATCGAAACTATTCGTTCAAGTTCAATGCGAGCAAAGGTGTCGTCACGCGCTTTGGTACGGGCTTCGACGTCGTGGGCTTCTTGATTCAATATCGATGGGGCGGGGGACTTAGTTCTGGAAACTGAGTTCGGGACACTGAGTTCCGAGCTGAGTCGAGCCTGATACGCGACTCAGGGCACGAACGCGAGAAACAGGAACGCCGCAAAGAGCACCAGATGCACCGCCCCCTGCATCAGGTATGTGCGACCTGTACCGAGTGTGACGACGCTCACCAGGAACGTCAGCACGAGCATCACCATCTCCTTGGGTGCCAGACCGAGGACGAGAGGCAAATCGAAAACGGCTGCGGCGATCACCACGACCGGAACGGTGAGACCAATACAAGCGAGTGCGGAACCGATCGCGAGATTCATGCTGCTCTGTAGTCGATTCGCCCGTGCAGCGCGCGCCGCGGCCCATGTTTCCGGTAGCAACACTAACATCGCGATCACGATACCGACAATTATCCTCGGCGCATCTGCCACCTCAACGGCGTGCTCGATCATAGGCGACAGCACTTTGGCCAGGCCCACCACCACGATGAGCGACACCAAGAGCAATCCGAAGCTCAGCCATGCCTCACGATTCGTCGGTGGTTCGGCATGAACGTCGGGGTTGTCCGCATTGCTCGCGGGAATGAAAAAGTCGCGATGGCGCACCGTCTGCACGAAAATGAAAATGGCCCAGAGCGTGGCCGAAGTCACCGCCACGAATGCGAGTTGCGAACCGCTGTAAGTGCCGGCACCGGTGCTTGTCGTATAAACGGGCAGGACGAGCGTGAGCGCCGACATGACGATTAGCGCGGCAAAACCTGCACCTGCGCCTTCGACGCGGAAGGTCTGCTCACGATGCTTGAGACCGCCGAGCAAAATGCATAGACCGATGACGCCGTTACAGATAATCATCACCGCAGCGTAGATCGAGTCGCGCGCCAGGACGGCCATGTCGTTGCCGCCGGCGATCATCATCGAAAGAATAAGCGCGGCCTCGATGACGGTGACGGCCAAGGCAAGCACCAGCGTTCCAAGCGGTTCGCCTACGCGATGCGCAACCACTTCTGCATGGTGGACAGCTGCGATTACCGTGCCGATAAGTGCGACTCCGCATATCAGCGCGATCAACGTTCCCACGCCCGCCACGAAAGCGGCAAGGAGCAAGACCAGCGACAACACGGGGATCAACCAGGTCCAAACAGGCATGGCTCGTCCAAAGTGGGATCATCCGTAGAGGTGTCGGAATGTATCACGGGAAGTTGATGCGACGACCGTTCCTAATGCCGTGCCGTGTGCCTACCGCTCAACTTCTCTAATCACACGGCAAGGATTGCCGGCCGCGAAAACGCCCTCGGGAATATCGCGTGTCACGACGCTTCCTGCGCCGATGACCGCGCGCGATCCAATACGAACGCCCGCAAGAATAAGCGCACCGCCGCCTACCCAGACATCTGAACCGATCTCGACGGGTTTGCCGAATTCGCGCTCTCTACGCGCGGTGGCGTCGAGCGGGTGCATAGGCGTGAGGATTTGCACGCCCGGCCCAAATAACGTGTAGTCGCCGATGCGTACTTCGCACACATCGAGAACGACGCAGTTGAAGTTGAAGAAGACCCGTGCGCCCAAGTGAATATTCGACCCGTAATCGCAATAGAAGGGCGGCTGTAACCATACGCTATCACCACCGGTGCCGAACAGATCCTGCACCATCCGCCGTCGCTCGGTTTTCTCGGACTCGCGTGTGTTGTTCAGTTCAAGGCACAAATCGCGCGCGCGTTCGCGCGCCGCAACAAGCTCCGGATCGAAGGGGTCGTAAAGCTCGCCCGCCAGCATTTTTTGACGCTCGGTATTCATAGCTTCTTTCACTCCTGAATCGATGTGAAAGACGTATCAAGGTTCGGGCCTGCCGGCTAGGAGGTAAATAGAGAAGTCGGGTCGACTATTAAAGCATCGGTAAAACAACTCAAGCCAAGCACCTTAGCTCTTCGAAATGTTTACTCCGGCGCTTTCGACAGTGGGGTGCGATGCGGCGATCTCGCCTAATGTTCCTGTTTGCAGAGTGCTCATGCCACAACGAATGCGAGTGCCCACAGAATCGGAAAAACACAATGCAAAGGTTTCATCACGACTCCTACTTTAAACAATGATAGACAGATTGTTTATATGGGGACGGAGCATAAAGAAAAGTGTGGGAATCGCTATTTAATAGAGGGACGATGACTTTGTGGACCAAGACTTCGGGTTAGAGAATTGGTAAGACGTGTTTAGCGTCTTGAACGCATTTGGACGTACCGATTGGCAATGCTAAAAAAAAACGGCGCCCTCGGCGCCGTTTGTTCCTTACATTCGATAACTCCCGAGTAACACTGCTAGCAGCGCCGACGCCGCGCGATTGCGATTCCAAGTAGACCGATCGGAATCAGTGCAAGCGTTGCCGGGACCGGCACTTCGCCAGTGAGGAAGGGCGTCACATCGGCGAAGGTATCGCCCCAGCGCACCTCGTCGAACTCGCCGGGGTCATGCCCGCCACCAGAGAACGTGAAGTTGCTGATCGTGCCGTGATGGGTAATAAACAGGTCGGAATTCGGGACCTCTATCGTGGCGACCGGTACGTAATTGCCTTCGATCGAGTCCGTCGGGTCCATATACAAGGTGACGAAGTCGGAGCCGCCGGCACTGAAATCGAATCTGAGCACCAAGAGGTGAGTCCCTTCGAGCTCATCCAGCGTTAGTCCGCTGCCCACCAAGTCGGTCTGAGTGCCGGATGGCGTTTCCACTCGCAGCGTCAGTTCGTTAACGCCCGAAAAGTGATTCATGAAAACGTCTACAGCTTTGAAAGAATCGCCGACGCCGCCGTTCCACATTTCGTAGCCACGCAAACCGAACTGCGTCGGATCGTCAGTACCCTGCGAGCCGAAATTGATGAGGAAGCTCTGATAGAGCGTACGGTCAGTGCGTCCACCGCCGAGCCCGCCGTTGATCTCCCGCCCGTCGCGCCCGAAGGAGCAGCAGCTGAACTGGAGGGAGTCGCTTACATGGCCGCCGGAGTTCGGGAACAGTGGATAGGACAGGCTGCCGTTTTTTACGGCCTGGGCATCGCCGCCGCTCTGAATCCACCCTCCGGCATAGAAGGGCGTTGGACCGATGGCGGGGTTTTGACCGCCGAGCACATTGGTGCCGGTACTGTCATCGCCCGCGGCATATTGCCCGGGGCCTGTGCCGAACGGGTCGTAGGCCAACAACGCCGCCTCGGCGCCGGTGGCAAAGACTGCTGAGACAGCAATGGCGATGCTTGCTGCAATGCGTTTCCAAGAAGCGTGCGACATGATTCCCCCTTACGCCGATGGCGTTTTTTATTCGTTCGGACGACAGGCACGCGAGTGACGCCCGTCCCGCGCGCGATACGCAAGTCCTGCGCCAGTTTTTCTTCGGGGCAATAATCCTATATTGGGCAATAACCTAGATGTCCTGCATATGTGTCGCGGAACAGCCATTGTCAAGAACGCCGACAGTTGTATACCAATGTTGAGCTTTGTCTCGTACTAACTTGAGTTGCCTCTTTAACGGTGCGATGGGCAGAGCGGGCGCTTAGGATGCGGCCAGCAGCCACTCCTCC
>DATEEW010000264.1:0-4260 GCA_035280965.1 Burkholderiales bacterium | reverse complement strand
TCGCGGCGGCAATTCTCAATGGTTTGCGGGTAGTGGGTAAAACCATCGGGGACGTCAAGTTGGTCACTTCGGGCGCCGGTGCGGCCGCCTTGGCATGCCTGGAGTTGTTGGTCCATCTGGGCCTTCGTCTGGAAAATATCTGGGTTACAGACATCAAGGGCGTCGTCTATGAAGGGCGCGTCGAGGAAATGGATCCGCTCAAGGCGCGCTTTGCGCGGGCGACCAAGGCTCGAACCTTGAACGAAGTGATTGAGGGTGCCGATGTATTTCTTGGTCTGTCGGCCGGTGGCGTATTGAAGCCCGAAATGCTTCAGCGCATGGCCGCCCGCCCGCTGGTTCTTGCGCTTGCCAATCCCGAGCCGGAAATCATGCCCGATGTTGCCCGTAGCGTGCGCCCGGATGCAGTGATCGCTACCGGCCGGTCGGATTTTCCGAACCAAGTAAACAACGTGCTCTGCTTCCCGTTCATTTTCCGGGGCGCATTGGATGTGGGCGCGACGACTATCAACGAGCCCATGAAAATCGCCTGCGTCAAAGCGATTGCCGATCTTGCGATGGCCGAACAATCGGAAGTGGTGGTCGCCGCCTATGGCGATCTAAATTTGAGTTTCGGGCCCGAATACCTGATTCCCAAACCTTTCGATCCGCGCTTGATTGTGAAAATCGCCCCGGCCGTGGCGCAGGCGGCGATGGAAAGCGGTGTGGCGACGCGGCCGATCGCGGATCTGGACGCCTATCGCGATTCCTTGCAGCAATTCGTTTATCACTCCGGTCTGCTGATGAAGCCACTTTTCTCCGCGGCCAAGGCGGGGCCGAAGCGAATCGTTTTCGCTGAGGGCGAGGATGAGCGGATGCTTCGCGCGACACAAATTATCGTGGATGAAGGGCTGGCGAAGCCGATCCTGATTGGTCGTCCCAAAGTGGTGGAACAGCGCATCGCGCGCTATGGTTTGCGCATGAAGCCCGGTGTCGACTTCGAATTGACCGACCCCGAATGGGACGAGCGATATCGTGACTATTGGGAGACTTATCATCGCTTGACCGAGCGTCGCGGCGTCTCGGCGCAATACGCGAAAATCGAAATGCGCCGGCGTCATACGCTTATCGGCGCCATGATGATCCACAAGGGCAGTGCCGACGGCATGATTTGCGGGAGTTTTGGGACGCACGATTTGCATTTGCGCTATGTCGACGAAATCATCGGCCGGGCCACAGGAGTTGGGCATTTTTATGCGATGAATGCGCTGATGTTGCCCAATCGCACCGTGTTCATTTGCGATACGCAAGTGAATCTCGATCCCAGCGCCGATCAGATTGCAGAAATGACGGGATTGGCCGCCGAGGCGGTGCGTCGATTCGGTATTGAACCCAAAGTGGCCTTGCTTTCGCATTCCAGTTTCGGTTCCAGCGATTCACCGAGTGCGCGAAAAATGCGCGAGGCGCTGGCGTTGATCAACCAGCAATGGCCGAGCTTGGAAGTGGAGGGGGAAATGCACGGCGACGCCGCATTGTCCGCAGAGGTCCGACAACGTGAATTTCCCCGTTCTCGCTTGAGCGGTGAAGCGAACCTGCTCGTCATGCCTACGCTCGAGGCGGCGAACATTTCCTTCAATCTATTGAAGACGGCCGCCGGCGACGGCGTCACCATCGGACCGATCCTGCTAGGCGCGAAAGCGCCGGTTCATATCGTGACGCCGTCGGCTACGGTGCGTCGCATTGTCAATATGGCAGCCCTCACGGTGGTCGATGCGCAACTCGCGGCGAAGTGAAATGTTTGCGGCCGGCGTGACGCTGTACGCGTTTGCCGGTCGACAAGGGCTTGCTTCCCTAGTGTTTGACCCGCTCAGACGCTAAACTCGGCGCGCGCAACAGGCCGCACAATCTCAAATACATGACCGCCAACAGCAAAAAAACAGGGCTGATTCTTACCGGAGGCGGTGCGCGCGCCGCTTATCAAATCGGCGTATTAAAGGCGGTGGACGAACTGCTCGGCCATCCCAGCATCAACCCCTTTTCCATCCTATGTGGCACCTCCGCAGGCGCGGTGAACGCCGGCGCGCTGGCCATTCGCGCCGACGATTTTGCCGGCGCGGTTCGCAATCTGCTCGCAGTTTGGGAGAACTTCCGCGCGCATCAGGTCTACCGCACTGACGTTCCGGCGATCATGCGCACCGGAGCCAAATGGCTCGGCATGATGAGCCTGCTTTACCGCAACAATCCGATTTCGCTGTTGGACAACCAGCCGTTGCGCGAGTTGATCGAGCGCACCATGGACTTCAGCCGCATTCAGAACAACATCGATAATGGCAGCCTGTTTGCCGTGGCAGTCACCGCGTCGGGGTACACCTCAGGCCAGTCGGTGACCTTCTACCAAGGCGGGCCGGGATTGGAAGCCTGGGAGCGCACCCAGCGCACCGGCGCGGCGCGACCATTGAGTACTGACTTGCTGATGGCATCGAGTTCGCTGCCGTTCATCTTTCCGGCCGTGAAAGTCCATCGCGAATATTTCGGTGACGGCTCGATGCGGCAAATCGCGCCGATCAGTCCGGCGCTGCATCTCGGTGCGGACCGCGTGTTGATTGTCGGCACGGGGCGGCAAGCCGATCAGCCGGCACGCGTGCGTTCCAATATTTATCCTTCGTTGGCGCAAATCAGCGGTCACGCGCTCAACAGTATTTTCCTGGATAGCCTCGCGGTCGATATCGAGCGCCTGCAGCGGATCAACCGCACCCTGGATTGTGTTTCGCCGGAAAAAGCGAAAGAATTCGGCTTGAGCCTGCGCAAGGTGGAGGTGATGATTATTTCGCCCAGTCAGCCCATCGAGCGCATTGCGGCGCGCCATCTGTACGAATTGCCGCGCACCATTCGTTTCCTTCTACGTGGAATCGGGGCGATGAACCGCAACGGTTCCAACTTGGCCAGCTATCTGCTGTTCGAGCGGAATTTCTGTCGCGACTTGATCGAACTGGGTTACCAAGACACCCTCGCACGCAGCGCCGAGATGCTGGCATTTTTAGAGCCTGAGCAATAAGAGGACTGGTTTAGCTTTTGTCCTTGCCGTGGCGGGCCTCGCCTAAGCAACCGGTGTATTCGCGTTCGACTTGGCACGTCATCCGACATTCCCTAAACTGGTTGCGCTTCCAATCTCCGAGCTTGCCCGCGTGAGTCAAGAATTTCCTCCTTCCGATCCACTCGCTTTCATCAAAGGGCTGTGGGCCCAGGCGGGCATTCCTTTTCCGGCGCCAGCGTCGACTATGGATACGGATGCGATCGAGAAAAAAATAGCCGAATTGAAAGCGGTGCAAGTTTGGCTGCAAACCAATCTGGCGATGCTGCAGTCCACAATCCAAATGCTGGAAATGCAAAAGACGGGTGTACAAGCGATGCAAAGCGCGAACAGTACGACGCAGAGCGCGGCGGAGTTGTGGTTGAAAGCTTTAGAACAATACGCCGCGCAATCCACGCCGCAATCGGACAACCCAGACAAAAAACCTTCGACCTGAGGGGCGAGTATTGAACGACAGCTCGGTCGAACTGCTCTATCCGGAAATCGAAGCCCACGAGAGCGGCATGCTGACGCTCGATGCGCTGCATCGCATGTATTGGGAGGTATCCGGAAACCCGCAAGGCATTCCCGTCCTTTTTCTGCATGGCGGACCGGGCGCCGGCAGTTCCCCCAAGCATCGTCGCTTCTTCGATCCTCTAGCCTATCGTGTCGTTATTTTTGACCAACGTGGTGCGGGCCGTTCCACACCGCTGGGGGAATTGCGCGACAACACCACGCCGCATTTGATCGAAGACATCGAGTGTCTGCGCAAGCATTTGGGCGTAGAGCGATGGCTCATATTCGGCGGATCCTGGGGCTCCACCTTGGCGATCGCCTATGCCGAAACGCATCCTGGACGTTGTCTCGGGTTGGTTTTACGCGGAATTTTTCTGTGCCGTCCTAGCGAGATCGACTGGTTCCTGTATGGGTTGCGTAACCTCTTTCCCGAAATCTGGGACGCGTTTGCGGGCTACCTGCCGCCGGACGAGCGCAGCGATTTGCTCGGTAACTATTATCGTCGCCTGATCGATCCCAATCCTGCGATTCATATGCCCGCTGCGAAAGCATGGAGCATTTACGAAGGCTCTTGTTCCACCTTGAGGCCCTCGCAGGAGACGGTGGACTACTTCGCGGGCGATGTGGTGGCCCTAGGACTTGCGCGCATCGAGGCGCACTACTTCAAGCACGACATTTTCCTGCCGCTCAATTCGCTA
>DATEEW010000263.1:0-2636 GCA_035280965.1 Burkholderiales bacterium | reverse complement strand
GCGCCGCATCGACGCGCAAAACGAGCCGACTTATACCCCTTTTACGAACGCTATGCGGCGGCGGAACGCCCTTTGTCGGAGAAAAAGGCGAATACGTTGCGCCCATCTTCCTTCGCGCGATACATCGCTATATCGGCGCATTTGAGCAAGGTATCCACGTCTTCGCCGTCGTGGGGATAGACGGCTACACCTACACTCGCACGCACTTGGAAGCTGTGGCCATCTACATTGATAGGTCGCGCGATGGCGTACAGCACTTTCTCAGCCACCCGCGCTGCCGCGCCCGGCTGCTGCATTTCGGGGAGAATGACCACGAACTCGTCACCACCCATGCGCGCAACCGTGTCGGCTTGCCGCACGCTCGTACGCAAACGCCCTGAGACGACTTGCAGAACGCGATCGCCAGTCTTGTGCCCATGCACATCGTTGATGCGTTTAAAGTCATCGAGATCGATCACCATGATCGCCACCTGTTGTTCATGACGCCGCGCCTGATTAAAGGCCTGGGTCATTCGATCATGTAGCAAGCGGCGATTCGGCAAACCTGTGAGCGGATCGTGATTGGCCAGATGTCGGACTTGCTCTTCAACCGCTTTAAGCGCGGTGATATCAGCGTGCACACCCACGATTCCGCCTTCACTGGTACGACGTTCTTTCGCCTGCATCCAGCGTCCATCGGCCAGTTGGAATACAAAGCCATCGCTTTCTGGATTGCGGTGTCGACGGACACGCTCCGCCACCCAGGCATCGACGTCGTCGGCGAATTGGGCGGGAATACGCTCGCCCAAGGCAATGGACTTACGCACCAATGCGTCGGCCGTCACGCCGCGCAAGTCATCCGGATCACTCTCAGCTGCGAAGGTCATGGCGAACGCTCGATTGCACAATACCAAGCGATCTTCCGCATCGTAGAGCGCGAAAGCATCCGAAACACTGGCTATGGCATCGTGTAGACGTGCATTGGCAGCATCGGCCGCCTGTAGCACTTGAGCGAGATGTTCGGCCGCGGCACGTTTTTCGGATAGATCTTCGAACAACCACATCGCGCCGCGGCTCAGATCATATCGATCGATCGCTTGACCTCGGCAACGCACCCACAACGGTTGGCCATCGCGCCCGCAGAGTTCGGTTTCCTCTTCGTACGCGGCGGTTTCTCGCAACGCACGTTCGATGCGCGCGACCATCCCCTGCCAATTTTTTTCCTCTGCGTGTAATGCGCGGGTCGACATTCCGACGATACTGCCGCGTCGATAGCCCAGCATTTCCTCCATGCGTCGATTGCAGCGAACGATGCGATTGTCGCGAATGATAGCTACGCCAACGGGCGCGGCATCGAACATCAGACGATGCTCGTCGAGCGAAATTTTCAGCGACAGTTCGGCGGCCGAAACATCCTCAAGCAAGGTTTCGTGGTGGAACTGCCAATGCAGCGCGTCGCGCAACAGTCGCGCGGAGCGAGCCGAAATCCATCCGAGCAATGCCAGCAAGGCGCTCAGCAGCAGCACTTGGACAGCGGGCATTCCGCCAACCGCAAAACCCAACAGCATCCCCAGGGCGATAGGCAGTGCGTAAGCGACAAAGGATGCACGGCTGGCGTGCAGCACGACCAGACCGCCGCTGGCGATACCGGCGATACTCAAGCCCAACAACAGCAGATCGAAGGATTCGGTTCGCGACAGCGCATAAAGCGCCAGCGCGCCCCAACCCGCACCGATGGCACCGGCCGCGACGGTAATAGCACGCTCCCATCGCAAAGCATGCGTCGCAGGCGGCAGGCTGCCGTAATAGCGGGCGCATAAGCCGAGCGCGATGAGATTTACAACGGCCATATAACTCGCCCAGGCCACAACGTGAAGCGCGAGTCCCTGACCGCGCGCCGCGAGCACGATCAAGCCGGTGGCAACGAGCTGAGCGGCGATAGAAAGCGGCGCCTGCTCACATAGCAGCCGCAACCGCTCCATGCGCACCCGCCCATCGAGGGATTGCACTGGACTTAAAGTGAAAGGATCCTTCGCCGTCATCGTATCGTTAGGTCGAATGCCCGTATGAACGTTTAGCCTGCTTGCACCGCACGGGACACCCCTGCACCCCGTCGCTAGATCGATTGACGCCTATTTCCCTTCTTCGGCTTCTTGCTCAGCCAGTTCCCGGTGGACCTCGTCCATATCGAGCGCTTTTGCCTGGGTCAATACTTGTTCCAAGTGCGTGGGCGCCAAAGCGCCGGCTTCCGCGAACAGAATGATCTGATCGCGAAAAATCATCAGTGTCGGAATGGAACGGATGTTGAAAGAGGCGGCAATTTCCTGTTCCGCCTCCGTGTTCAACTTTGCAAATACGAGGTCGGGGTGTTGCTCCGATGCCGCTTCGTAAGTTGGCGCAAATGCCCTGCAAGGCGCGCACCAAGGCGCCCAGAAATCGATAACCACCATTGAATTGTCTGCAATGGTTTGGCTGAAATTGTCTTTATTTAACTCGATGGTCGCCACGGTAGGCCCTCGATGTATTTAGTTCAACGGGCCCGTCCCAACAGGGCCGTAAAACCCACCAAGACGAGGCCGATTCCCGCGTACAGACGCGCTGATGGGCAGAGGTCTGTGAGCGGAGTTCAGTATAGCATCGGGTCCCTTGTGTTTTTT
>DATEEW010000262.1:0-3795 GCA_035280965.1 Burkholderiales bacterium | reverse complement strand
CACGCTGTTCAGGCCCCAGCGTTCCAGTAGCGCCCAGCAGAACCAGGCATACAAGGGAATCGCGATGAGATGCCAAGGTTTCACATAGACCGTCACACGCTGCAACCACGGCGACAGAACGCAACCCAGCAGGAAGAAGGGATAGAGACGAATCATCTTTTGCGGGAAAGGTTTATTCGTCAGTATTTCCGGATCGAGGAATGCAAGGCAGAGAACGAAGGCTGCCAGCGTCAACAGCCAGAGCGGAATCCACTTCAACAATCGCGTAATCAGAAACATCCACATCAGCGCGTAGATGAACCAGAGCGTTACCGGCGGCGTGGTAAAGAGATTGAAAATCGCATTGAGCCGCTTGGTGGGCAAACCCCAACCGTAATAAGGAATGGCGATGGTGAGCGCATAGAGCACCAAGGCCCACACGACAAAAAGATAGAAGAAGTTCAGCAGCTTCTTGTCGATGAAATCGGGCCAGGGTTCGCGCAGACTCTTGGCTGCGAAAATGCCCGCCATTAAAAAGAAGAGGGGCATTCGCAAAAAAATGAAGTACTCATCCAGCGTTTGCAACGAAGCGCTGGAAAAGGGCGTGTTCGGCTCCTCCGCCATGGCGTGGTGGAGCACAACCATAATGATGGAAAAGCCCTTGCCGAAATCGATCCAATCCACCCTGCCCGGCGTCTTTACTGCGCTCATTCTTGGCTCTCGCTTCGATCTTTAAGGCGGCGCCGCGCAGTCTAAGCGCTCCGCCTGACTTCGACCAGCCTGTCTCCTTAACCCAACACACTACCCTGTTGTCCCAATCCTCCATGAGAAACCGCTCTATCGCCCCCGGCTTGCTACACTGGCGAGTCATCGCAGTGTCATATGAATGTCATGCGGCGAGGCTACCTTCGTCGGTTGCCCTCGCCCTATTTTTTGAGGATGTCCACGTCATGCGTCGCCCGGTTTTAAAACGTTCTCACGGCTTTACCTTGCTCGAATTGCTGGTCGTTATGGTGATCATCGGCCTGCTGGCCGGGATTGTCGCACCGCGGTATTTCGGCAAATTGGAAGAATCCAAGGAAAAGACCGCTCGCGCTCAAATCGAAGCTTTCGGCAAAGCGCTGGACCATTACCGGCTCGATACCGGCCATTACCCCAACACCGAACAGGGGCTGGAAGCGTTGAGGGCCAAACCGCAGAACGAAACCAAATGGCGGGGTCCCTATCTGCAGAAGGCGGTACCTGCCGACCCCTGGGATCACCCCTATCAATACAAAGCGCCAGGCGAGCGCGGCGAGTACGATTTATATTCTCTAGGCGGTGACGGCCAACCAGGTGGCAACGACACCGACGCCGACATCGGGAATTGGGGTTCCTGAACCGTTTCGGCGGAATTTCGAATTCCAACGCGCAGCCGCCTCGACGCGGCGCTAACGGAGAAGCGTTTCATGCAGTACGACATCCGCGCACTTAAGGGCGCTGAGGGCTTGGTACATGTGCGCGTCGATGCCGCGGACGAAGCCTCGGCGTTGGCGCAAGCACGCGCACAGGGTCTAGCGGTGCTATCGGCTCGGCCGCGTCGGGATATCGGCCTGCCCAGATTCCGCGCCGGTTTTCCCTTGCAACTCTTCAGCCAGGAATTGCTTGCGTTGTTATCTGCCGGACTGTCGCTGGTCGAAGTCCTGGACACGATGGTAGAGAAGGAAACCAAACCGGAGCCGCGCAAGATTCTGACCGGCTTGCGCGACAGACTGTTCGAAGGCCGCGCTTTTTCCCAGGCGCTCGAAGGCTTCCCGCAGACCTTTCCCACCCTGTTCATCGCAACCGTGCGCGCCGCCGAACGCACCGGCGACTTGAAAGAAGCGCTGACCCGCTATATCGCTTATCAGGAACGTATCGATCTGGTCCGCAAAAAAATCGTCAGCGCCTCCATATATCCCGCCGTGCTGATGGTGGTCGGCGGGCTGGTGACCCTGTTTCTGCTTGTCTATGTAGTACCGCGTTTCGCCGGCATCTATGCCGACGCCGGACGCAATCTGCCCTGGATGTCGCGCCTCCTCATCGACTGGGGGAAATTGCTGAACGATCACGGCGTCATCGTCGCTATAGTAGGCGTGGCGTTGTTGGCAATGCTGGGCGCTGCGCTATGGCATGCGCCCTTAGTGCTCGGTAAGCTCAGCAGACGCATTCCCGCTATTGGCGATCGAGTCCGCATTTATCAACTCGCGCGCTTCTATCGCACACTGGGCATGCTGTTGCGCGGCGGTACTCCCTTGGTGCCGGCGCTCAATATGGTTACCGGATTGCTTCCGCTGCACATGCGTCCGCAGCTTGCAGAAGCCACGCAGCGCGTGCGCGAAGGCATCAGCGTCTCGGCCGCGATGGAAGCTGCGAGCCTGAGCACCCCGGTTGCTCAACGCATGTTGCGGGTCGGCGAAAAAAGCGGCGACATGGCGGAAATGATGGAACGCGTCGCGATTTTCCACGACGAAGAATTGGCGCGCTGGATCGATTGGTTCACCAAACTGTTCGAGCCTGTGCTGATGGCCATCATCGGCGTCGTGATCGGAACGATTGTGGTGCTCATGTACTTACCGATTTTCGAATTGGCAGGGAGTTTGAGTTGATGGTTGCACGCGAACAGCTGCCCGCTCCTTTTTCCTCCGAGCTTATCGCGGAGGCGCGCGCGCTTGCGGCCGGCCGCAATATGGGTGCTACCGCTGCGCTGGACGAGTTGAGCGCCTTACCGCCGGCGGAATTCCTTGCACAACTGGCCGCGACCTTTCATTACGAAAGCGCGAGCATCGACGACTTGCATCGCTGGCAACCGGTATTCGAGCTGTTGCCCTTCGCAGAATCGCTACGCACGCAGTTGCTCTTGTTCCGCGATGAGACGGGCGCGCTGCGGCTGGTCTTCGGCGATCCTTTCGCCAGAGACCGGCTCGCCTGGGCAGATGAACGCATTGCAGCGCCTTTCACCTGGACACTCGCGCATCACGCCGACATAGCGGCCTATTTGACACGGCACGAGGAAACGCTCTCCGCCGTGGAAAGCTTGTTGCCCGCCGCGAGCGCGATCGTCGCCGCCACTGCCGGCGCAGAGGACCTTTCATTCAAAAGCATCACCGAAGATGCCAGCCCGGTCGTCAAACTCGTTCGTTCCACGCTTTACGATGCGCTGAAGGCCGAAGCCTCCGACATTCATTTGGAAACCGGACCCAATGGCCTCGGTATCAAATACCGCGTCGATGGTGTACTGGTGTCGGTGGGTCATTTGCCGGGCGGCGAGTTGGCGGAACAAGTGATTTCGCGCGTAAAAGTAATGGCGGAGCTGGACATCTCCGAGCGACGCGTCCCGCAAGACGGTCGTTTCAAAGTCAGCGTGCGCGGCCGTGAAATCGATTTTCGTGTATCGATCATGCCTTCGATTTTCGGTGAAGACGCGGTGCTGCGGATTTTGGACAAGCAACAGCTCGCCGACGAAGTCAAAGGGCTGACGCTGGAAAGCATCGGCTTCGATATCGCCACGCGCACCGTGGTCCGCAAGCTCGCCTCCGAACCCTACGGCATGTTGCTGATCACCGGCCCTACCGGCAGCGGCAAGACGACGACGCTGTACGCCGCGATTTCCGAAATCAATCACGGTCGCGACAAGATCATCACCATTGAAGACCCGGTCGAATATCAGTTGCCCGGCGTGCTGCAAATTCCGGTGAACGAGAAAAAGGGCCTCACCTTCGCGCGTGGACTGCGTTCCATTCTGCGCCATGATCCGGACCGCGTGATGGTGGGCGAAATTCGCGATGCCGAAACGGC
>DATEEW010000261.1:0-2997 GCA_035280965.1 Burkholderiales bacterium | reverse complement strand
GTCCGTTCGCATATGGCACCAGGCATCGACGTACCAGTTCTCCCGGTAGTGAACCAGCCGTTGCGGCGATATCTCCCGCTCGGTCACTTCATTGCTACCCCGCGCGGCATACACAATATGCAGGCGCTGACGCTTCAATACTGCGTTGGCGACCGCTTCGAAATGCGGCAACGCCAGGCTGCGCTTGCCTACGTGCACCAGACGAATGCGCCGCTCCACTTCTTCGGCCGGATGATCGCCTACGTCCAGCAAAGTACGCAGCCGCGCGCGCAAAGGTTCGATATGCGGTTCCAGCAAACCGGGTTGCACGTCTGCGAGCAGTTGTTGCATGGCGAGCAGCGCGCGGATTTCCGACGCGTTGAACCATAAGCCGGGCAATTGATAGCGCGGCGCGACGGGTGAAGCACCGGCAAAGCGATAACCGCCCTTTTCGCGATCCCATTCGATGGGAGCGTGCAGGCGATCGCGCATGTATTCCAAGTCGCGCTTGAAGGTCGCTCGCGAAACATCGAGCGCGCGCAGGAATTCATCCAGCCGCACAACGCCCCTCTGTTGCAGCAACTGATCTATTTTATAAAAACGTTCGGTGCGATCCATCCGGGACGACCTACATGCAATGGATGGTCGCGCGCGGGCGCAGCCGCGTGCGCGAGGACAAAGCTAAACGAAGCCTGTGGGGCTCGCATTCACTATATCTTCGATCGGTCAACATGCCTCGAAACCCTTTCAATGCTACAAACCGACCCGCCGCACGACATTGCCCAGCAGTTCATGCAAAACGACGGCGCTATCGCGGAGACTTGTGGCATTGGGCAACAGCCACAACGCGAGCGGCTCCGTTTCAGGATCGGGATCGTATATATGAGTGGGTGCCGCCATGGGTTTGAGGCCCGCCGCCTCGAATTCGGCCAGCGCGCGCTGCATATGAACAGCATGCGTCACCAACAATACGCGCTCGATACCCGCCGCCTTCAACATGGCTGCCGAATTCTTCGCATTCTCGGCAGTCGTGCGCGATCCTGCCTCGACCCACTTCACCGGAATTTGAAACTCCTGCTCCAAACTTTTACGCATCAATTCCGCTTCGGGTTCGCCGTTAAAGACGACGCCGCCGGTCGCCAACACCGGCAGGCCGGTACGTCGGGCCACCCATGCGCCATAACGCACGCGCTCGAGCGAATACTGACCAACCGTGTCGCCGTCGTATTCCTTCGCATCGCGACGCACTCCGCCGCCAAGGATCACGATGGCTTGTGAATCACGCGCATCCACGAACGGCGGATAGTCCGGCAGGAGTCCTCGCAGGAAGTGGGATACCACCGGCATTGCGAGCAGGAACAAGCTCAGCGCACCCCCGGCGATCAGGCTATGCCCCATGCGCGGACGACGACGTGCGAGCAGCAGCCCGAATAAAGTGATTAACAGCGGACCCGTAGGGGGGAGCAACAGGGCTGTAAGGGTTTTTCTGACAAGCAAAGTAGGCACAATCCTAAAGTTGGCCGCAAGGGTAGCACTTCGAATCGAAAAACGATGAATTTGTCCTCAAGTTTCCCCCGCACCGCGCCGATGATGAACTCATGAAAACGCTCAATTCCGTCAATCCGGCGGCCAAGGAATTTGGCCTCTATGTGCGCAGCCGACGGCTGGCGCTTGGACTTTCCCGCGCCGAACTGGCGCATCGCCTCGGTCTCATCTTGGGCAGCCACGTTTCGCATGTGGAACGCGGCGAAGCTCGGGTGTCCCCCGGCGCGATGGCCGATTGGGCGCGCGCACTCGAAGTCGAACCGCGAGCCCTGTCTAAATATATGGAAATAGGCGAGGTCGAAGCGCTTCCGGCTTATACAGTCGAGCGCGGCGATCCGAACTCACCACCGCAACTCGCGTTGGCCTGAGGCGCCTAGCCGATTACAACAAAAATGCCAAATATCATGAACAGTCAACACAGCCGATTCTGGGATCAGCCTCCCGTCAAGACGAGCGTTACTAAAAAGATGCGCCGTTTTATTGAGGCATCGATGGCCGTTGTGTTCGAAACGCGTTATATCGGCGAAGAACGTTGGTGGCCCGTGGCGAGCGATGAGGTCGCGCGCATTCTCGGCGTATATGAAAAAGATCTGACCGCCTGCCTCGAGCAAATGCTGAGCGGCGAGACGATGCGTTCACCCGTCGCCGAATTTCGTATCGGCGCCACACGACGTGTACTCAACGCGCCGCGAATCGCCGCCCTTTAAAGGGTGCGCTCAGATGCCCTGGGCGCGCAAATAGTCTTCGTAGTTGCCGCGGAAGTCGATCAATTCCGCCGCCTTGCCTTCCCCGCCCGGTTTTAATTCGATAATCCGCGTCGCCAATGAGGATACGAATTCACGATCGTGTGACACGAAAACGAGCGTGCCCTTATAACGATCGAGTGCGTCGTTGAGGGATTCGATGGATTCCATATCCAAGTGATTGGTCGGCTCATCCATCAACAGCACGTTGTGTTTCTGCAGCATCAACTTGCCGAAAATGAGGCGACGCTCCTCGCCCCCCGACACGACCTTTACGGATTTCTTTACGTCATCGCCGGAAAAAAGCAACCTGCCCAAAGTACCGCGCACTTTTGTTTCGTCATCGCCTTCACCACGCCATTGTCCGATCCAATCCGAAAGGTTCAGGTCTTCAGCGAAGTCGGCAGCATGATCCTGCGCGCAATACCCGGGGCGCGCTTTTTCCGTCCACTTCACCGTACCACCGTCGGGCTGTAAATCCCCATACAGGCTACGCAATAAAGTGGTCTTGCCCACTCCGTTAGGCCCGATGATGGCAACTTTCTCGCCTGCTTCGATCACCAGATTCACATTGCGGAGCAGCGGCTTATCGTAAGCCTTGCGCAACCCTTCTACTTCCACTGCATGACGATGCAGCTTTTCTTTTTCGTCGAAATCAAAGCGGATGAAGGGATATTGACGACTGGAAGGTTTGACGTCTTCCACCGTGAGTTTTTCAATCTGCCGCTGA
>DATEEW010000260.1:0-4859 GCA_035280965.1 Burkholderiales bacterium | reverse complement strand
TTCTTCGCGTTTATAAATCCCGCGTTCCGTCGCGACATAATCGACTGGGATATCCCAAGACTGCGGATGAATAGTCGGCAGTTTTGCAAATTCATAGGTGACGCCGATCACCAGCGGTTTTTTCGGCAGACCGGCGAGCGTGCGATCGAAAAAGCCGCCGCCATAGCCGAGGCGATACCCCTGAGCGTCGAAACCGTTCATCGGCAACAGCACGGTGTCGGGAATGCACTCTGGACTGTCGACCGGGTAGGGAATGTCGTACACGCCCGGAACGAGCTTGGTCCCGGGATGCCATTCGCGAAAAATAAGTGGCGTTTTCGGTGCGACCACAACGGGGAGGGCAGTGGTGGCGCCGCGCTCGCGTAGCGTGCGCGCGATGAATCGCGCGTCGTATTCGTGTTTATGCGGCCAGCACAGGCCGACAATACCTTCGTGAAGTTTAGGGAATGACGCGAGGAGGGCCGCATCAATGGCACGGCCGTATTCGACCAGCGTCTTGGGTGAAAGCGCAACGCGCTTTTCGATGAGTTCGTTGCGAAGGTTTTTCCGCCAAGCGCGAAGTTCTTGAATATCCATTTTCTCTCCGCGCAGCTTAACGGGCGTCCGGTGCGGCGGGACGTGCAATCGCGACCGAGCCGATCACTTTGCCTGATTCATCTTTCACCAGATTCAAGCTCAATTCGATGTACACCTTGCCGTCGTTTTTGTGAATGCCGCGTGTCCGCATCACTTTGCCGTAGTATTTGCTGATGCCGCTTTCCACCGCTGCATGAAAACCCTTCCAATGCGCGTCGCGGATTTTCTCGGGAACAATGAGGTCCAGCGATGCGCCTACGGCCTCTTCGGCGCTAAAACCGAACAGGCTTTCCGCGCCCGGATTCCACCAACGGATGGTGCCTTCCCGGTCCGAATAAATCATTGCATCGCCGATGCCGTGCACCAGGGATTCAAATGGAATGTCTGCTTGCATAAGCCTCAAGTCTCGACGAGTTGTCGCAAATCGGGCCTCAGTATGGCGTCTAGGACTGCGTTGAGCGAGTGCAATCGCTTATCCGCCAATCCATCGATTTGATCGCAAACGATGTGCCCGTCCTGCCACTTAGGATTCGCGCAGAGGGGCGTGAAATAAAAAGTTGCGCCGACACCGGTTGCGCGCATATCGCATATCGAAGCCGCCGGCCCCACGCTCAGCCGGGTACGATAGGACCTTCACGCTGTAGTTCCCGGGACGGGGTATCGCCACCACGGGCATGCACCCCGACTAAAACTTGATCCAAATCGAAACTTCGGGTGGGGTACGGATTAAAGTACTGCAATGTACATTGTGCTGAAGCAAATCCATCTCGCCGCAGCGATCGGCAGTCTGAGCTTGTTTGTGCTCCGCGGACTGCTGATGCTCGCGGATTCGCCCGCGTTGCGCGGAAAAACGCTGCGTATCCTGCCCCATGTGGTGGATACGCTCCTCTTGCTGGCCGGCGTCGGTTTGGCTTATCTCTTACGGCAGGTGCCGGGAGTCAGCCTTTGGTTTACGGCGAAGCTGGTGGCGTTGCTGCTGTATATCGTGTTGGGCTCCGTTGCGCTCAAGCGTGGACGAAGCAAAGGTACACGCGCATTCGCCTTTGTCGCGGCCTTGGCTGTGTTCGCTTATATTGTTGGTGTCGCGATACATAAAAATCCCTGGTCATGGTTCAGCGCATAAGCGTCCATAACAATCTTCCGCGAAAAGACGCGCCTTCGGGGGAAGAGATCCCGGGTCGTTGGAGCGTACTGACAGCCGCGCCTCATCGCGTCATGTTCCTGCTTGGAGTGAGCCAAATCGTTCTGGCCATGCTGTGGTGGATTGCGGACCTCTCGGGTCGTTATGCGGGGTGGTACGCCGCGCCGCAATGGTCGGTGCCGCCGCTATACGCGCATGCCTTTTTGATGATTTACGCCGTATTTCCGCTCTTCGTTTTCGGCTTCGCCATGACGGCCATGCCGAATTGGACCAAGGGCGCGGTGCAACGTACTAGCTGGGTGACTACGGGCATCCTGTTCGCGGTCGGTATCGTGTTGCTCTATGCAGGTCTCTTCGTCCATGCCTATCTTGTCGGCCTGGGCGTGCTCGTATTTCTTGGCGCTTGGCTGACCGGATGGAGCGCGCTGTTGAAATTGGTGATCGGCAATCGCGCAAAAGACAAACATGCGCTTGGTATCGTGAGCGTGCTCGCAATCGGCGCGGTCGGCGTGAGCTTGTTCGCCATATCGCTGTTCACCGGCGATTGGCTTTACGCCGACTTCGCGCGACGGATGGGGATATGGTTGTTTCTCTTGCCTCTCTTCATGGTGGTCAGTCATCGGCTGGTGCCTTTCTTTTCCAGCCGAATCATTCAGAACTACGTGATGTACCGGCCTACGGGTTCGCTTGCCTTGCTGTTCGTCGGTTGCGGCGGACATTTCTTGTTGGACTGGTTTGGCCTCTATGGATGGACCTGGCTGGTCGATTTTCCGATGGCCATATGGGTGGCATACCTCGCATTGAGATGGGGGCTTGCGCATAGTTTTCGCGCACGCCTGCTGGCAATGTTGCACACCTCGCTGGTCGCACTGGCTGTCGGTCTGGCCTTGTACGGTCTCGCGAGCCTGCTTGCCTTGTTTGGCTATCCCGGCGTGCTGGGCCATGCGCCGCTACACGCGCTGGCCATCGGTTATTTCGCCGCGAAGACCTTAGGCATGGTGTCGCGCGTTTCCTTAGGTCATTCGGGCCGCGCGCTCGAAGCCGATCCGATTACCTGGCGCTGCTTTCAAGCGGTGTTGTTGGTGGCGTTCGTGCGTGTGCTGAGCGAATTGAGTTTCGTGCCGCAAGGTCTGCGCACCGTTTTGCTGATTCTTTCGGCCGTCGGTTGGCTGGCGGTCTTTATCCCTTGGAGTTTGAGTTATGCGCCCATCTATCTCCGTCCCCGCGCCGACGGCAAAGCCGGTTAAGGCAGCAGCCATGAGTAAATCACTTCTACATGTGGCGCCCGGTTTTGACGATCCAATCGGTTTGTTGCGCGCCTGCCATATGCGCATTCAGCAACGTTGCGCCTTGCTTCACCGGATCATCGAGCACCTGGAAAAGAAAGGCGCCGACGATCAGGCACGCGCCGCGTGCCGGCAGGTGCTGCATTACTTCGACACTTCCGGCAAGCAGCATCACGAAGACGAAGAATGCGATTTGTTCCCCGCCATGTTGGCCGCGGCCTCGCCGCAAAAGCGCGGCAAGATCCAGCGCGTGATTGATGAACTGAATCATGACCACGTGGGCATGGCGGACGCGTGGGCCAATCTCAAGCCCGCGCTGGAGGCGGTGGAGGCAGGCACCGCGAGCACGCTGGACGCCGAACTCGTCGATCAATTCCAAACCGCCTATCTCACGCACATCGAAAAAGAAGAGACCGAGGCCTTCGACGTTGCCGATAAGCTGCTCGACGTGGCCGAGCTCGAACGCATCGGTCGCAACATGGCCGCACGGCGCGGCGCGCAATATCCGATGGGTTGAAGCCTCAATCCGCACTGGCGCCGTCCGTAACACCAGTGCTGAAGTGCCGAAAGGGGAATAGGGTCTAATGACTCGCTCATAGCAGGCTGTTAAGATAGGGGGCGTTTTTTGTCCGGAGAAATCGTCATGCCAACACCGATAGAAGACCTTGAGGCCCAAGCACTCAAACTACTGCCGCACGAGCGCGATGAACTGATTCATCGCCTGATCGTCAGTCTGGAGGGCGAACCGGAAGACACGCCGGAAGCTATCGCACAAGCGTGGGACGAAGAAATTTCCCGCCGGGTTGCGGAGATGGAAGCCGGCCACACAACCTCCATTCCCGGCGAACAGGTTTTCGCTGAAATTCGAGCCCTCATTCAGAACCACCGCAAAGGTTGAACTACGTCTTCGAGCCCAAAGCGCGGCTCGATTTTTCGAGCGCCGTTGAGTGGTATTTGCTTCAAGCGGGCGACACCCATGCTCACGACTTAGAGGTCGAGGTTTATCGCGGTGTAAAAGTCTTGCTCCGATTACCAAAGCTAGGCGCGTCGGTTCGTCATGGGTTGCGCAGATGGCAATTAAAACGATACCCCTACGCTATCATTTACCGTGACGAGCCCGAACTGATTCGAATCTTTGCCCTCGCGCATCATCGGCGAAAGCCGAGTTACTGGGCAAAGCAGGTCAAATAAACTGCCTCGAGTTTAGCCAAGCGTGTATGTGTCCAGAAGCTGTCGTTCCCGCAATCCCACAATTACTCAGCAGTCGTCGCTGACGCGTGCTGCTTGCCATTTTTCGACCCGATCGCGCCAAGCCTTGGCGTGTGCGCTTTCTTCGCAATGTCTGAAGCGCGTCAGTAACGCGTAGATCTTTTCGCAGCACTGATGCGCGTCGAGCGGGCAGTCGTATTCGGTCAGAATCTTGAAAGCGATTTCCGGTTCGCTTTCTTTCAACTGGACCGGAATGACCAATGCGCTGATCCTTTCTTCGCCGGTGCTTTTGTTCAGCAGGTGATACGCGCCGTAACACACGTCATTCTCGGGCGGCGACAGCGCCAGCAATTCGAATTTGCGCGTCTCGTCCTCATGCGCGATTTCCTGAGCGAAGAAATCCTGCAACGATTGTCCGTCTTCGCGTTTGCCGTAAGTCCATTCCATACTTGAATCCTGAAAAGACGACCGGCCCGAAGGCCGGTCGGAACACCATCATAGCGATCAGATTAGCGCGTGGCCGGAGCGAACGTAGGCGATTCCACATTCAAGGGCTTGAGCGGCTGACGGCCGAGTAAACCGCTGATTACCTGCCAGCTCACCGCGAGCGCACCCACAATGAACACCACATCGCCGAATGTACGCAC
>DATEEW010000259.1:0-12406 GCA_035280965.1 Burkholderiales bacterium | reverse complement strand
ACGGCCATACCATCGCCGCGCTGGAAGAGCGCGTCGCGCGTCTGGAAAAAACTTTGAACGCCACACTCAATCTGCTGGAAAAGCTGGCGACAGGACAGACGGCCGGTACGAGGCCGAACGAAACGTCGAGGAAGCAATGAGCCAAGCCCAGCACGGTCCGATCATATGCGTGGTCGGCGCGCGTCCCAACTATATGAAGATGGCGCCCATTCTTGCCGCCTTCGCGAAGCAGGTAGGGTTGCCGAAAACGGTGCTGGTGCATACTGGCCAGCATTACGACGTGGCCATGAACGACAAGCTGTTCGGCGACCTGGGTATGCCGCAACCAGACTTGAATCTTGAGGTGGGGTCGGGAACGCATGCGGTGCAGACGGCGGAAATCATGCGTCGTTTCGAAGCTGCGGTCGACGACTTGAAACCTTCCTGCGTGCTCGTCGTTGGCGACGTCAACTCGACCCTGGCTTGCAGTCTGGTTGCGACCAAAAAAGGTATTGCCGTGATTCACGTGGAAGCCGGATTGCGCAGCTACGACCGCGGCATGCCGGAAGAGATCAACCGGGTGCTGACGGATCAGATGGCCGACCTGCTGTACACCACGGAGCGCAGCGCACACGCCAATCTTGCCCGCGAAGGCATTGACATCAATCGTGCGCAGTTCGTCGGCAATGTGATGATCGATTCGTTGATGGCGAACAAAGCGCATGCCGTTCCCCCCGAACAGAGTATTAAGGAAGCCGGCGGCGATCCTGCATTCATTGCGCAGGGATACGGCCTGGTGACACTGCATCGTCCTTCGAATGTGGACGATCCGCAAATGCTTAGCTATCTGTTTAATACCCTCGCGGAAGTAAGTCGTTCCTTGCCGCTGGTGTGCGCGTTGCATCCGCGCACGCGCGGCAATATCGAAAAGTTCGGCTTGGGAGGGTTGCTGAAGGATGCGCGCATGCTCGTGCTGCCGCCTTTCGGTTATCTGGAGATGTTGGGGTTGATGGCCCGGGCATCCGCGGTATTGACCGATTCTGGCGGCTTGCAAGAAGAAACAACTGCGCTGGCGGTGCCTTGCCTCACCATCCGTCAGAACACCGAGCGACCCATCACCATTGAACAGGGCACGAATACCTTGGTCGGATGCGATCGCGACACGATTCTGGCGGCCGTAAAAGACATCCTCGCAACGGGCGGAAAGCGGGGTCGTTCGCCGGAATACTGGGATGGACATGCCGCGGAGCGCATTGCCCAACACCTTGCGCAATGGTTCGCTCAACAGCGCAAACTGGCGGACGCTGCTTGATGAACGCGCCGGAGACCCGTTTCGACACGACGCAGGCTTCGGCACTGTCCAACGCGCTGAGCATCGACGTCGAAGATTACTTTCAGGTCTCCGCGCTGGCGCCCTATATCGAACGCAAGGAATGGGAAACGATTCCCTGCCGCATCGAGCGCAACATCGGACGCATTCTCGATTTGCTCGATGAGAGGCAAGCGAAGGGAACCTTCTTTACCTTGGGCTGGATTGCGGAGCGTTACCCGGCAATGGTGCGCGACATCGTCGCGCGCGGCCACGAACTTGCCAGCCACGGATATGGACATCATCGCGCGAGCGAACAAACGCGCGAAGCCTTCGCGGCGGACATTGGATTGGCGAAGGCCGTACTCGAAGACATCGCCGGCACCGCGGTGCGCGGTTATCGGGCGCCGAGTTTTTCTATAGGTACCGGCAATCTATGGGCTTTCGACGTGATCGCCGCAGCGGGGTATCGCTACAGTTCCAGCGTCTATCCCGTGCGTCACGATCATTACGGCATGCCGACCGCGCCGCGTTTTCCCTATGAGGTCCGCCCAGGTCTGACGGAAGTGCCCGTTTCCACCGTCAAACTATTCAATACAAATGTCCCCGTGGGTGGAGGCGGTTATTTCCGCTTGTTGCCCTATGCCATGTCGCGCTGGCTCATTCGCCAAGTGAACGAGCGCGATGGACGGTCCGCGATTTTTTACTTTCATCCCTGGGAAATCGATCCGGAGCAGCCGCGTGTACCTGGCGTGAATGCCAAAACCCGGTTTCGTCATTACATCAATCTTTCCCGCACGGAGGCGCGGTTGCGCCGGCTGCTGCAAGACTTTCGCTGGGATCGCGTCGACCGCGTGTTCCTCGAAGGACGGGTATGAAGCGCGATGCCTTGTCGGCCACCGACATGATTCGTGTCGAACCCCTGGCCGATAAGGAATCGGCGCAGTGGGAAGCGTTCGTCGACCGTTGTCCCGAGGCAACTTTTTTCCATCGCATCGGCTGGAAGTCGATCATGGAGGAGGTGTTCCGTCACCGTACCCATTACCTCGTCGCGAAGCGTGGGGAGGAATGGCTTGGCGTGCTGCCCCTCGCGGAAAACAAAAGCCTCCTGTTCGGCCACTCTCTTGTTTCTCTTCCTTTTTGCGTTTATGGCGGTTGCGCGTCCATCGATCCGGATGCCACGCGGGCGCTGCACCGGCATGCGGAGGCACTGGGCCGCACGCTGGGCGCGAGCTTTCTGGAATTACGCAACATCGAGCAACGCGAAGCCGCGTGGCCGCAACAAGATCTGTATGTCACTTTCCGCAAAAAGCTGGAAGCGGAAGACGAAGCCAATATGCTGGCCATTCCGCGCAAGCAGCGGGCCATGGTGCGCAAAGGCATCAAGAACGACTTGCTGAGCCATATCGATCCGACGACAGATCGTTTTTTTGCGCTGTATGCCGACAACGTTCATCGGCACGGTACGCCAGCGCTGTCGCGACGCTATTTTGAAACGCTGATGCGCGTGTTCGGCAAGGACTGCGAAGTGCTGACGGTCACCGATGCGCAAGGCATGCCGCTTTCGAGCGTGTTGTCCTTCTATTTTCGCGACGAAGTGCTGCCCTATTACGCCGGCGACGATGCTCGCGCGCGCGAAACGGCGGCCAACGACTTCAAATACTGGGAACTCATGCGGCGTGCGAGAGAGCGCGGATGCGGGGTGTTCGATTACGGTCGCAGCAAAATCGGCACCGGCTCCTACGATTTCAAAAAGAATTGGGGCTTCGAGCCGGCGCCCTTGCACTATGAATATGCGCTGTATAAAACCGATGGCGTACCGCAGAACAATCCGCTCAATCCAAAATATCGGGCTTTCATCGCCCTGTGGCGCAAGCTGCCTATAGGCGTTGCCAACGCACTAGGGCCGCATATTGTGCGCAGTCTGGGGTAGCGCACATGGAGGCGCTGCTCTATCTCGTTCATCGCATTCCTTATCCGCCCAACAAGGGGGATAAGCTGCGCTCCTATCATTTGTTGCGCTGCTTGGCGCGGCATTACCGTGTTTATCTGGGTAGCTTTATCGATCACCCTGCCGATCGGCAATATGCCGATGAAGTGCGAGCGATGTGTACTGACGCGTATTTGCCGGAGCTGCACCCGCGCATGGCCAAGCTCAAAAGCGCGGCGGGCCTGCTCTCCGGGCAGGCATTGACGCTGCCCTATTACAGCGATGTCGGCATGCGTCGCTGGGTCGAAGAGACGATACGCGCACAAAAAATTAATAAAGCGGTGGTGTTCTCTTCCGCCATGGCGCAATACGTCGAGGGCCGCGAAGACTTGCGAACCATCGTCGATTTTGTCGATGTCGATTCGCAAAAGTGGCAACACTACGCGCCCAGGCATGTATGGCCGATGTCCGCGGTTTACAGCCGAGAAGCCGATCGGTTACTGGCGTACGAACGAAAAATCGCGCGCGAGACTCAAGCCAGCGTGTTCGTAACTCCGGAGGAATGCGCGCTATTCAACTCGTTGGCGCCGGAGAGTGTGTCCAAAGTGCATAGCGCGCGTAACGGCGTGGACACCTCCTATTTTTCTCCCGACCACGCGCTTCCTTCGCCTTATGTATCGGACGAGGAGGTTGTGGTGTTCACCGGCGCCATGGATTACTGGCCGAATATCGACGCGGTCACGTGGTTTGTGGAAAGTATTCTTCCGTCGCTGCGGGCGCGTCGACCCCAGTTGCGCTTTTATATCGTTGGCATGAATCCGTCGCCTGCTGTCAAAGCGCTGGCGGCGCAGGCTGGTGTCGTGGTGACGGGAACAGTGCCCGATATCCGTCCTTATTTGCGCCATGCGCGCGTGTCGGTTGCGCCGTTGCGCGTTGCGCGCGGTATTCAGAATAAAACACTCGAAGCGATGGCGATGGAAACACCGGTTGTCGCGACGACCCGTGTCGGCGAAGTCTTGGGCGCAGTTCCGGAGACTGAAGTTTTGATGGCTGCCGATGAACGGGAATTCGGGGACGCAATCGAAAAATTGTTATCGAATCCAGAGCGTGCCGCACGTATGGGTGCGGCAGCGCGAACACGCGTGCTGAACGACTACAACTGGGAAAAGAATCTTGAAGTCGTGCATGAATTGCTTGAGGGGCGAACGTCTTCGAACCTCAATCATTCGGCGCTCCCCGCCGAAGCGCAGGCTTAAGTCATGGACGCAATGAAAGCCGAACAGGAAGCGTTGCTCGTACCGGAAACCGGCGCAGCCAAAGGCCGCGGCACGGTCCTCGTCGCATTGGCGATCGCGCTCGGTTTAATCCTCGCGCTTTATTTCCAGACTTTCGTATCCATGACGCAGATCTGGTATCGCTCTGAAACCTTCGCGCACGGCTATTTGATCGTGCCGATGGCCGCGTATTTGATCTGGCTTAAGCGCGCGGAACTCAAGCAACTCGATGTTTCGCCGCAATGGCTAGGCCTACCGTTTATTGTGGGGCTCGGCTTCGGCTGGATGTTGGCTTATCTGGCGGGCGTGCAAGTTGTGCAGCAGTTGGCGGCGACCGCGATGATCCCTGTCGCATGCTTCACTTTGCTCGGTTGGCAGGTAACGCGCACACTGTTCTTTCCGCTCGCCTTCTTGATGCTCGCAGTACCGATGGGCGAAGAATTGATTCCGATGTTGATGAACTTCACTGCGGACTTCGTGGTTGTCGCCTTGAAAGCAAGCGGCATCCCGGTATTTCGCGAAGGCACCTTCTTCACTATTCCCTCGGGCAACTGGTCCGTGGTCGAAGAGTGTAGTGGCTTGCGTTACCTCATCGCTTCAATCACCGTGGGTAGTGTTTACGCTTATCTTACCTACCGAAGTTTATTTAGACGCGCGGCATTTATCGCAGTGTCCGTCATCGTTCCCGTTTTTGCGAACGGTTTGCGGGCATATATGATCGTCATGATCGCGCATTTCAGCAACATGACGCTCGCGGTAGGGGTCGATCACCTGATATACGGTTGGGTGTTCTTCGGGTTGGTGATGTTGTTGATGTTCTGGATCGGAGCATTCTGGCGCGAAGACCATAAACAAGCGCCGGCAGCGGCGGGCACCACTCGCGTCGCCCATACCCGGTTCTCGCGCGCCGCTATGATCGGTGTCCTTGCAGCGATCGCCGTATGGCCGGCGTGGGCCCTCTATCTAGACGCGTCGAAACCTGATGCGCAAACCGCACGCATTACGAGCCCCGCACCTGCAAATGGATGGAGTCTTACGCGAGACTTAAGCGATTGGCGACCACGTTATGTTGGCGCAGACGCGGAACTCTATGGGACGTATGCGAAAAACGGCGAAACCGTGGCCGTCTACATCGCGTATTACAGCCGTCAGCGTCAGGATGCGGAACTGATCAATTCGCAGAACGTGCTGGTCGAACAAAAGCATCCGACTTGGGCGCAAATCGGCGACAGCGGCGCGCAGGCCACAATCGGCGAGCGTGAAGTTCGCGTACACGAAGGACTGTTGCGTTCGTCCTTGCAGCGCTTGTTGGTTTGGGAATGGTTTGTAATTGGCGACCATCATTTTTCACAACCCTATCTGGGGAAACTTCTGCTGGCGCGTAATCGGTTGATCAACCGACCGGACAGCGGCGCTGCCATTGTCTTGTCCACGCCGCAGGGCGACTCGGCGGAGCACAGTTCGCGTGTACTGCAGAATTTTGTAGGCGAGATGCTGCCGTCGATCGAGCAATCCATCGCTTCCGTCGGAGGCGATCGATGACTGCCACGACACGGCGCGCACCTTTGATCGCGCACGTCGTCGCCAATTTCGATACCGGTGGATTGGAAAACGGTATGGTGAATTTGCTGAATCGCATTCCGCCGCAACAGTATCGTCACGCTGTGATTTGCCTTTCCGACTATACCGACTACAGCAAGCGCATCGATAATCCGGCAGTTGGTTTTTATGCTTTACATAAACGGCCAGGAAAGGATTTTCGCCTATACATCCGCTTATGGCGTTTGCTGCGTCGCCTCCGCCCGCAAGTTGTTCACACGCGCAACTTATCCGCGCTTGAAGCGCAATTCGTGGCGGCCGCGTCGGGTGTCCATGCGCGCATACACGGTGAGCATGGTCGCGATGTCTTCGACCTCGAAGGCAAGAATCGTAAATACAATGTGCTGCGCAAGCTTGCGCGACCTTTGGTCAAACAATATATCTGCGTCAGCCAAGACTTGGCGCAATGGTTGGTCGATACGGTCGACGTGCCGCCGGCACGAATCAAACAGATCTACAACGGCGTCGACATGGGGCGCTTCAGGCACGGGGACAAACAACGTATCGGCCCGGAAGGGTTTATCGATGCCGATAGCGTTGTAATCGGCAGCGTGGGTCGTATGGTCGGCGTCAAAGATTATGCGAACCTCATTCGCGCATTTCACCTGTTGGTTCAACGCGTGCCGTCGCGGGCTTCGCATTTGCGCTTGGTGATCGTAGGTGAGGGCGGCGAACGTTCGAAATGCCAAGCGTTGATCGACGAATTGCGCTTGAGCGATCAGGTTTGGTTGTCGGGCGCGCGTGCTGATGTGAACGAACTGATGCGCGGCTTCGACCTCTTTGTCTTGCCTTCATTAGGCGAGGGAATATCGAACACCATTCTTGAAGCGATGGCGAGCGGTTTGCCGGTCGTCGCGACGGCGGTGGGCGGCAATCCGGAACTGGTCGACGCGAAGGAAACCGGACTTCTCGTTCCTTCGGCGGATTCCTCGGCGCTCGCGGACGCGCTATCTTGGTATGTTGAGCATCCGGATCGCATGCGCGCGCATGGCGCAGCGGGCCGTGCAGCAGCGGAGCGGCGTTTCAGTATGGAAACAATGGTGTCTCAATATTCAGAAATCTATGCGGAGCAAGTGCGGTTGGCCTCAGCCGCTTCAGGCGACGCCTGGGCTTCGCATTCGCAAGCGAGTCGGTGAATGTCTTATCAAGTGCCGAGTATGATCGCGAGTCAGCGCAGCTGGACGAGCGAGGGCAAAGCAAAAGGCGTCGCAGATGCTTTGGACTCGCGACGACTTCTTTCGATGGTCTTTAATCAGGGCGTTTCGTAGATATGTGCGGGATCGTCGGTCTTTTTCATACACGCGCCAAACCGGAAATCGATCGGGGCTTGCTTGTTCGCATGAACGACTCGCAAAGTCATCGCGGGCCCGACGAAAGCGGCGTTCACCTGGAGCCGGGCCTTGGGCTGGGTCACCGCCGCCTGTCGATCATCGATCTATCCACGGGACAGCAGCCGCTTTATAACGAAGACCACAGCGTTGTCGTCGTATTCAACGGCGAGATTTACAACTATCAGGAACTCATAGCCGAACTCAGCGCGCTGGGCCACACGTTCCGCACGCGTAGCGACACTGAGGTGATCGTGCATGCCTGGGAGCAATGGGGCGAAGAAAGCGTGAAGCGCTTCCGTGGCATGTTCGCCTTCGGACTATGGGACCGCAATCGCGAAACCTTGTTCCTCGCGCGCGATCGCCTGGGCGTCAAGCCGATGTACTACGCAGTGCTGGACGACGGCGCATTGCTCTTCGGCTCGGAGCTCAAGTCGCTGCTTGCTCATCCTGGCTTGAAGCGAGATATCGACCCTTACGCGGTCGAAGAGTATTTTGCCTTGGGCTACGTTCCCGAGCCGCGCACGATCTATCGCGGCGCCTTGAAGCTGCCTCCTGCGCATACATTGTGTATTCGTCGCGGCGAAAAAGTGGGTGAGCCGCGTGCCTACTGGGATGTGCAGTTCACGCTCGATAATCCGATTAGCGAAGCGGACGCCAATGCGGAGCTAGTTCAGCGTCTCGAAGAATCCATCCGTTTGCGCATGATTTCAGAAGTTCCGCTAGGCGCTTTTCTTTCCGGCGGAGTGGACTCGAGCGCAGTGGTAGCGATGATGGCGCAGGTCAGCGATGCGCCGGTCAATACCTGCTCGATTTCTTTTAGCGACCCCGCTTTCGACGAATCCGCCTATGCGCGTCAGGTCGCGGAGCGCTACCGTACCAATGCCTATGTCGATGTGGTGGAAAGCGAAGATTTCGATCTTGTCGATGAACTGGCCCATCTTTATGACGAGCCTTATGCAGATAGTTCGGCTCTCCCGACCTATCGCGTCTGCCAACTGGCGCGCAAACATGTGACCGTTGCTTTGTCGGGCGACGGCGGAGACGAGAATTTCGGCGGCTATCGCCGCTATCGTCTTCACATGATGGAGGAGCGTATGCGAGGTCCCTTCCCCTTGGCGCTGCGCAAACCCGTCTTCGGTGCGCTTGGTAGCCTCTATCCCAAAGCGGATTGGGCACCGCGCATGCTGCGCGCCAAAACGACTTTGCAGGCCTTGGCCCGCGATTCGGTGGAAGCCTACTTCCATTCGGTTTCTATACTGCGCGACGACATGCGTCGGCAGCTTTTCAGCAACGGCTTTAAAGCCCAATTGGCCGGATACAACGCAGTGGAGGTTTTCCGCCGCCACGCCACCGGCGCGAATCGCGACGATCCTTTGTCTCTGGTCCAGTATCTGGATTTGAAAACTTATCTGGTTGGCGATATCAATACCAAAGTGGATCGCGCGAGCATGGCGCATTCGCTCGAGGTGCGCGAGCCGTTGATGGACCACAAGCTGGTGGAGTGGTTGGCCACTTTGCCGACCTCGCTCAAGGTGCGGGGCACCGAAGGCAAGGTGCTGCTCAAAAAAGCCATGGAACCCTATCTTCCGCATGAATTGATGTACCGCCAAAAAATGGGCTTCTCCGTTCCATTGGCGCGTTGGTTCCGCGGTCCTTTGAAACAGCGGGTGCGCGAAGCGGTGTTGGGTGAACGATTGGCCGCAAGCGGGATTTTCAATGCAGCATATTTGCAACATCTAGTCGACACACATCAGTCCGGGATGCGCGATTACAGCGCATCCTTGTGGACAGTCATGATGTTCGAACGTTTCCTTGCCAATCAAGCCGGCGAGGCGCGCATACCAAGGGCCGAGGTCCGTCGTGTCGGCTGAAGGCCTTAGCCTTGCAGCTCCCACAGCTCCCATAGCGCCCGTCGGCGCCTTCACGCTTCAACACGCTTTCTCACGCCTGATTTGGCTATGTACGCTGGTGGTCGGTGCCATGGCCCTGGTTTACACGCCTTTGCTCTCTTGGCGATTGCTGCGTCCGGAGCAAGCCACGCAAGGCTGGGCGCTTGGGCTCGCCGCGCTCTGTATCGGTATCGGGGGTTTGTGGTTGCTGCGCGCGATGTTTGCGCGGCTTGCACAATTCATTGCGCAAGCCGCACTTTCGTACAAGGCTTCCACTTGGTTCTGCGTCGTGCTGCTGATCGGGGCGGTACTGCGCCTCGCGTGGATCTATTTTTTCCCCACAGAGCCGATCTCCGACGATCTCGTCTACGCGCGTCTGGCACGGCAATTGGCGGTAGAGGGTAGCTACGTGATGGGCGGCAGTTCGGCATACTGGCCACCGGGTTACCCCTTGCTGATTGCAGGGTTGATGCGCGTGTTTGGACCGGATGCGCCGATCACTATCCCACTCAATCTTTTCCTCTTCGCTTTATCACTTGGCGCAACGCTGGGAATCGCACGATTTCTTGGGCAGGAAGCGGCGGGGCGTATCGCGATTCTATTATTGGCACTGTGGCCCGGTTATTTGAGTTCCGCCGGAATACCCAGCAAAGAAATGGTATTGATCGCGTTGTTGCCGACTATTTTCTTTTTGTATTTGCAAGGCAGTCGCGGACGACCGGTTAACGTGTGGACCGCCGCCGCAGGCCTTTTGCTCGGCGGCTGCGCATTGACGCAGCCCTCGCTCATGCTCTTTCCCTTTGCGCTCTTGTGCTGTGATCTGCTCATCGAACGTTCGGTGGCGAAGACCGCGATAAGAGTCGCATTTGTTATCGCGATGGCGGCGCTTGCGGTGCTGCCCTGGTCGCTTCGAAATTACGAAGTGTTCGGCGCGGTGGTCCCTATCTCCACCAACGGCGGCGATAATTTTTATCGCGCCAACAATGAATGGGCCACCGGCGGTTATACGGAGCGTGGCAAAGTGGATCTCGCCGGTTTGCCCGAACGCGAGGCGGATCGGCGGGGTAAGCAGCTGGCTTTGGAATGGATTCGTTCGCATCCCGATGATTTTTTAAAGCTCGCGGTAGAGAAACAAATCCGCTTCATGGGAGACGACGCCGGCGGTATTTACGTCACGATGCGGCGGGCCGTCGACTCGGACGAGCCTTCGCGCGCGTATGCGGCGGCCAAAGCGGGCGCCAATTTATTCTGGATGACGATTTGGCTTACGATAATTGCAGCAGGGTGGCGTGCACTCCGAGGCGGGTTCAGTGCGGAAACGGCGCTGCTGATGCTGCCCCTGTTATATTTTTTCGGCCTGCATTCGGTTTTCGAAAGCAGCAGCAAATATCACGCGCCTGCATGGGCTTTTATCGCATTGGCGGCGGCGCTCGTATGTTGCCCTCGAGAACGCCGATGAACGTGCGCATACAATTTTTTAAATTTCTACTTGTCGGCGGTAGCTGCACGGCCTTGCAGTACTTGTGTTTGTGGTTGTTGGTGCATTTCGCCGGATTCGATGCGACCCTTGCTTCGAGCATTGGCTTTGTCTTGAGCGCGGGCCTGAATTTTCACTTGAATCATCGGATCACATTCGGCAGCGGCGCACCCTATGCCAAGGCCGCCGCGTCCTTTGCGCTCGTCGCAGGAATAGGCCTCGCACTCAATGCCGCTTTGATGGAAGTGCTGACCGACGGCCTGTCACTGCATTATTTACTGGCGCAATTGCTGACGACGGCAATCGTTTTGTGTTGGAATTTCGGGGCCAACAAATGGTGGACCTATGGTCGACCGACACAACAGCCTGCAGGCGTGCGAGATGATGCGGGCTTAGGAGTAGATCGATGCGATTAGCGATCGTGGTGCCTTGTTACAACGAGCAGGAGGTGCTGCCGGAAGCAGCGTCTCGATTGATGGGCGTTTTGAACCGATTGGCAGCCAAAGGGCGGATTGCGGCGGACAGTTGCATTTATTTCGTCGATGACGGCAGCAAGGACTTAACCTGGCCGATGATTGTCGAGCTTGCCAAGCGAAATCCGCAAGTAAAAGGCCTGAAACTCTCGCGCAATCGCGGTCATCAAAATGCGTTGATCGCCGGTTTGTTTCATGCGCAGGGAGATGCGCTGGTGAGTATCGACGCCGATTTGCAAGACGACGTCGAAGTCATCGCCGATATGGTGGAGGCTTATATATCCGGTTGCGAAGTGGTGTACGGGGTGCGTGGCGATCGAAGGTCGGATAGTTTTTTCAAACGCTTTACGGCCGAAGGCTACTACCGTGTGCTCAAGATGCTTGGCGTGGACGTGGTGTTCAACCATGCGGACTATCGATTGCTGAGCCGGCGCGCGATTGAAGCCTTGCGCGAATACAAGGAAGTCAATTTATTTTTGCGCGGGGTGGTCCCGCTGCTGGGATTCAAATCGGCCACGGTGAGCTATGCGCGCTCCGAACGTTTTGCGGGAGAATCGAAATACCCGCTGCACAAAATGCTGCGTCTGGCAGCGCAAGGTGTGACTTCGTTTTCTGCAACGCCGCTGCATTTGATTACGTTGCTAGGCCTAGCAGTTTGTTTTTTGAGTTTCGCCTTGACGCTATGGGTGCTCGGCGTTCGGTTCCTCACCGATGAAGCAGTGCCCGGTTGGGCGTCGACCGTCGTGCCGATTTATTTTCTGGGTGGGGTGCAGCTGTTGTGCACGGGGGTAATTGGTGAATATCTGGCTAAAACCTACATGGAAGTAAAAGGGCGCCCGCGTTATGTCATCGAGGAAGAAACGCGATCCGAGGCGCAGATAAGGGCGCTCGGCGCAGAACGGGGAACGGAAGCTCAACTCGAGGTATTGAATGCCCGGCAAGGACAATCTTAAACGCGGTTTTTTCAGCGACCCTTTGCGCGTATGCAAGGCGGTCGCCACGAATCAACTCGCGCGATTCGCGCCCGCTTTCTATGTGCGTTTGACTGGCGAAACCGGGAGGGGCAAATCGGTTTATACGCCGGAGCAGACGGCCGCTTACTTTCGCCAATGCGTCGCCGAATATTTTGAGGTTTTGAAACTCTC
>DATEEW010000258.1:0-2807 GCA_035280965.1 Burkholderiales bacterium | reverse complement strand
CAAGGCATCGACTTTTTTCACCTGCGCCAGAACAATCTCGTTGGCCGCGCTATCGCGCATTGCGGTGCGCAAGCGGATCATTTCGTTCTCTACTTCGACGCGCAATTTCCCGTCGAGCGTATCGAGACCGGCCTCCACCAGTTCGAAGCCTTCCAAATACGAAGACACCGCCAAACGTTGCGCCAGATCGCGTTCGCCGCGCACATAAGCGTCGGCGCTTTGTTTGAGCAACGCCTTGCTTGTCGCGATGGGCGAGCCTTGAGCCGCCTGTGCTAAATCGGGATTAGCAATCAGATAAGCGTATATCGCCGCGGCTTCTTCGCCGCCGCGTTGCTTTGCTTCGTTGTAATCGAGTGTGGCTACTTCTCGAAGTCCGGAAAATACCTCGCGGCCGCGAGCCTCTTGCCACGCACGGGCCCCTACCGAAACTTCCGCCGTATCGTTGGCATAGCGCGCGACATAAAACGCGAGCGCCCAACGTTCCTCTTCGCTGAGGCGCGCATACGCGGCCATAGCAGTGCCATTCACGCCCAGGGTAATGGTGTTGTAAAGCCCGTACACACTGCGTTGGCGCATTCGTTCGACATCGCGGAAGTTGGCTGGCGCTGGATCCATTCCGGCGGACGCGATCCCATCTCCGCGCCCTTCTGCGCCATGACAGGTTGCGCAAAGACTTTGGTATTGCGCGCCGGCGCCGCTCAAATCGGGCGCGCGTTTAGGTGCAACCACCAGATCATAGGCAGCGACCAATTGACGCCGCAAATCGTTCGCCTGCCGCGCCACTTGTTCAACGGCCGCCTTTGCATTGACGGATTGCGCCAGTTTTTCAGCTTCCGTAATAAGCGCAGGCTGTTGCGGTCGTGCGTCCAGTGCTTTCAATTGCGCGATTATTTGGGCACTGAAATCCTGCATTTCGGTGTATTCGCCTGCATCGATGACTTTGCCATCAGCCACAGCGCCCGCGTAGTCCACGCTCATGTAGTCGAGCATATGAACAATCGGCTCGGCTGGTTGGGCTGCCCGGGCAAGGAATGCGCACAGGCCAAGCGCCATCAACAACGCCAACATCGAAAACCGCTTAAACATGAAGTTATCCATTCTATTTTCAGTACACATCGCGGCGATAACGGCCGCTTTCATTCAAAACCGCAAGCCGTTCCACACCGAGTATTTCGCGCAATGCTTCATCCACTCCCGTCGCCATCCCGACCGCGCTTCCGCAAACATAAATGGCAGCGCCCTGCGCGACCCATGACCGCACTTGTTCGGCGGACTGACGCAACCGATGCTGAACATAGATGCGTTCCGTTTGATCGCGGGAAAATGCGAGGTCCATCGAAATCACATCCTGTGTCCGCCATGCTTCCAGTTCTTCGCGATAGTGAAAATCGCATCTTTCCTGGCGCTCGCCGTAAACAAGCCAGTTGGCATGATGCCCGCGCCAGGCGCGGGCTTTGATAAGCGCGCGCAAGCCGGCTAAACCCGTTCCATTGCCGATCAGCAACAACGGTCGATCATCCTGCGGTAAATGGAAATTCGGATTCGACTGAACTTCGATATCGATCGACGCCGTCGCCGATGCATGCTCGGTGAGCCAACCCGATCCAATACCCAACTGCTCGCCCGACAAACGTTCCTGCCGAATCAACAGTTCGATTCTTCCTTCTTCTTTCAATGAACTGATCGTATAGGTACGGGCGACCAGCGGCTGAAGCGTTGCAACGAAAGCCTCCAAGCCTTGGTCGTTCACTTTTGTAACGGGCGGCAGCACGCAGCGACTCAGCAAGTCTTCAAACGCGCAGGGGCCTGCACTCGTTGAAACGATCAATTTCCCATCGAGCCCGGCGTGTGCCAACCAATACTCGACTGTGCGCTCCGAGTTTCTCGGTTGCACGCGCACGAGATCGCCGGGTTCCCAATGCAGCCCCTCGCAAGGTTCCAGCACTACGTGAAAAAGCGGCCCACCCAAACTATTCGCATTAAGCAAGCGGCGCTCAGCGAAACGGGCCTTCGTTGAAGGAAGCCTTTTCCAATCCGACCAAGCGCCTTGCCCTGTCGCGCCGATATCCTGCAGCGATTGGTTCCATTCCTCCAACGCCCCCGTATCGCTACGATCGACTTCCACGGTCTCGAATAGCGGCTGCGCTCCTTGTTGCGACAACCAACCGTGTAAGGCTCTGCCGAAGCCGCAAAAAGTCGCGTATTGCCGGTCGCCCAAAGCCAGCAGACCAAAACGCAGTTTCGACAAAGAAATATTTTCGCGCATCACGTTGCGTTCGAATTTTTTAGCCGCATCCGGCGCTTCGCCTTGGCCAAAACTGCTGACTACGAACAGCGCCCGCTCGCACCCGTTAAGCATGTCTCGCGTAATCCCGTTCAGCGGATGGACCGCCACGACCATGCCCCCGCTTTGAAGCACGTCCGCGGTTTGCCAAGCCAAACGTTCGGCGTGCCCGCTTTGACTGGCAAAGGCTATCAACCATTCCGCCGCCTTGTCGGAAGCCCGGTCCGACGTGGACGCGCGCAGCGCGCGCTTGGTCTTTTTCGCGACGGTTTGCGATTTGCGTCGATCGAGATACAGCAGCCAGCCGGTTATGGCAAACAACGGCATCAACATGCTCGATAAGAAGAATATGACGCGGCCCGGAAGTCCAAAAAATTCGCCTGTGTGCAACACGTAATTGCTTGCAATTAGTTTTGCCCCCGCCGGTTTCTCGGCATAGCGTTCGTGCTGCTGTGTTTTCCCATCCGAACGAATGCTGATTTTATTACTCGCCCTGATGTGGGTCGCATCTTCAGGCAGATAA
>DATEEW010000257.1:0-2399 GCA_035280965.1 Burkholderiales bacterium | reverse complement strand
AAAGAGGTGGTGAATTGAACAATCCGTCACGATGGAACGAATGACGGAGGCTTTTTGCCGCATGGCGGCTTTTTCCTGATTCGTCCGATTTTAAGCCAAAGCCCCGTCCGGCGCGCATGCGTTAGCGGGGCGTCGACCAAGCGAACCATGGCGCACGTACGTTCAGGCCACCTTTTGACGGAAGCATTGCCGGATTTTCGCAATCACGGTGTGATCGCGCGCATCCTGCTGGTCGTCAACGGCGCCGCTTTTCTGGCCGCCATGTTGCGGGCCGACGGTTGGTCGCAATTGATTGACGAATTGCTCAACGTAGCGATTTTCGTCGAACCCACCTTGTGCGCGGCAGTCGCGGTTTTTTGGCTGATGCAACGAACGCTCGCCGGAATGACTTATTGGCGCGGTTTGGCGTTGGTGGCGGCAATTGTGCTGCTCATCAGCGCGGTGGTGCAAGCTTTCATCGCGCAAGTGGATTATGGCCCGCACAATTATTTGCGCGGTTGCGCCTTCGCCTTACTTGTCACGGCGTTGCTCGCTTCCTACTTTCATCTGCGGCAACTCGCTTTTTCGCCGGTTCTCGCCGAATCGCGCTTGCAAGCATTGCAGGCACGCATCCGTCCACATTTTCTATACAACACGCTGAATGCCGTGCTTGCGATGATGCGCAGCGATCCGCGTCGTGCCGAAACGGCGTTGGAAGATCTGGCCGAGCTATATCGCACCTTGATGGCCGATAACAAGCGGCTTATCCCGCTGGCCAAGGAACTGGAAATCACGCGACAGTATCTGAGCCTGGAGCAATTGCGTCTCGGCGATCGCTTAATCGTTTCATGGCAGTTGGACAAAGCACCGATGGACGCGCTGGTGCCCCCGTTGCTCTTGCAGCCCTTGGTAGAGAATGGCGTGTATCACGGTGTCGAACCGGGCGCGGGTCCGGGAACCATCGAAATTTTCGTGGCGCGCGCACGCGATCGTATCGATGTGCGTTTGCGCAATCCCTATCACGCGGAACATCAGCGACGTGAAGGGAATCGCATGGCGCTGGCAAACATTCGGGAAAGGCTTTCGTTGCACTTCGATGCCGAAGCGACCCTCGAAGCGGGCATCAAAGGTTCCAGCTACGAAATTCGCATGCAACTGCCTTATAAGCACAAAAACAACGGCGAGGAGCGCCCATGACGCTTAAATTGATGCTGGTCGACGATGAAGTCCCGGCGCGTCAACGCCTGCATGCTGTGCTGAGCGATCTCGCCGAAAGTTTGCCGCACGAAGTCGTGGCGGAGGCGGCGAACGGCCGGCGAGCTTTGGAATTGCTGACGACAGTGCCGGTGGACGTGGTGCTCGTCGATATCCATATGCCGGAAATGAGCGGCATGGAGTTCGCCCGCCACTTGCTCAATATGGAAAAACCGCCGGCGCTTATTTTCGTCACTGCTTTCGACGCGCACGCGATCCAGGCCTTCGAAGTCAGCGCCGTGGATTATTTGCTCAAGCCGGTACGCGCCGCGCGTCTGCAAAGCGCGCTGCACAAGGCCCAAGCCTTATCGCGTGAAAAACTCGAAGCGGCGGTGTCGGAAACCGGCGAACCGGCACGCCGTTTTTTATCGGTGAGCGAACGTGGCCGCATTCTTTTAGTGCCGGTCCCCGACATTTTATTCTTGCGCGCCGAGCTGAAATACGTGACTGTCAAAACGGCGGAGCGGGAGTATTTGATCGAGGAGTCGCTTACCGCATTGGAACTGGAATTTCGCGATACTTTTGTCCGCATTCATCGTTCCTGTCTGGTTGCGCGCCAGCGTGTGCGAGGGTTCGAACGTGCGGGCGAGACGGAAGAGGGCGCGGGCTGGGCGGTTCTTTTAGACGGCTGCAGCGACAAACTGCCGGTTAGCCGCCGACAGTGGCCGCAAGTCAAAGGCTTGGCCGGAAAGTAGCCCGCTTAACCGGAGTTGCGCAAACCCGCCGCCACGCCGTTAATGGTCCGATGAATGCCTCGGTGAATGCGTTCGTCGCTCGGACCGGTCCGATGCCGATGCAGCAATTCGACCTGCAAATGATTGAGCGGGTCGATATAAGGGATGCGGTTGCGAATCGAGCGCGCCAGCAGCGGATTGCTTTCCAGTAATTCGCGTTGGCCGGTGATATCCAGAATCGCTTGCTTGGTGAGGCTCCATTCTTCGGTAATGCGTCCGAAAACGCGATCGCGCAATTCGGGATCGGGTACGAGCGAAGCATAGCGTGAAGCGATCGCCAGATCGGTTTTTGCCAGCACCATGTCGATGTTCGACAGCAGCGTCTGGAAATAGGGCCAGCGTTTACACATGCGGCGCAACTGTGTGAGTCCCTTGCGCGGATCTTCCTTCAGATAAGCTTGCACCGCCGAGCCGAAGCCATACCATCCGGGC
>DATEEW010000256.1:0-6254 GCA_035280965.1 Burkholderiales bacterium | reverse complement strand
GATAAGCGTCGGATCGCCGAGCAAGTGCAAACCCGCTTTTTTCGCGGCTTTGCGACCGATTAAGAAATCGCGGTTTCCGTGCATCAAATACACCGGCACACCGCTGGCCGAGAGTTCCGCCACTGCGGTTATCACACCCCGATTGAATTCCTCGTCGGCATCTTCGTCGCCGACCCAGTATTCGACCAGATCGCCGAGGATATAAAGCGCCGCCGCGTCGCGCGCTTCCTCACGCAAAAACTTGCGGAAGCTTTCGTAGATTTGCGGCCGTACCGCCGCCAAATGCAGATCCGAAACGAAAAGAATGGGTTTGGCCGCGGCGTTCACGCTTCTGCAGGGCGCTTAAACGACTTCTGCGCGTTCGATAATCACGTCTTCCACCGGCACATCCTGATGGAAACCGGAGCGGCCGGTCGGCACGCCTTTGAGCTTATCGACGACATCGGTGCCTTCCACCACTTTAGCGAACACGGCATAGCCCCAGCCCTGTGTCGTGGGTGCGCTGAAATTCAGAAAATCGTTGTTTTTAACGTTAATGAAAAACTGTGCGGTGGCCGAGTGCGGGTCGGAGGTGCGAGCCATTGCGACGGTGTACTTGTCGTTCTTCAACCCATTGTCCGCCTCGTTCTTGATTGGGTCTTGCGTCGGTTTCTGTTTCATCCCAGGCTCGAAACCGCCGCCTTGGATCATGAATCCGTCAATGATGCGATGAAAAATGGTGTTGTTGAAAAAACCGCTTTCCACGTAACCCAAAAAATTCTTCACTGTTTCCGGCGCGCGTTCGGCGTCCAGTTCCAGGCCGATGACGCCATGATTGGTATGTAATTTGACCATTGTCTTGTTCCTATTGTGAGGGGGGAAGCAGCGTCGCGCTTTCGATAACAATCGGTTCGACGGGAACATCTGCATGCATGCCCGTGCGCCCGGTTTTAACCTTCGCGATGCGATCCACTACATCCATGCCGGAGACTACTTTGCCGAACACCGCATAGCCGTAGTTGTTGTCGTCCCGAGAGCGAAAATCCAGAGACGGATTGTCGTGATGATTAATAAAAAACTGCGAGGAGGCGGTATGAGCGCCTGGCATGCGCGCCATCGCGATCGAACCGCGCACGTTTTTCAATCCGTTGTCCGCTTCGTTTTGAATCGGCGGTCGCGCGATCTTTTGTTGAAATTGGTGATCGAAACCGCCGCCTTGAATCATGAATCCGTCGATGACCCGGTGGAAAATCGTACCGTTGTAATGGCCGTCTTTCACATACTGCAAAAAATTGGCGACAGTGCGCGGGGCTTGTTCCGGATAAAGCTCCAGCACAATACGGCCCTTTGAGGTCGCCAGTTCTACTCGCTCAGCGGCTTGGAGCGCGCCTGCAAATAGGCAAAGCAAAGCGGCAATCGCGAACTTGCCCATGGAAGCTCCTATTGAGGGTTTTCAGGCCGTTCGGAAGAGGCCAATTCGGTGGCGAGGGCCAGCTTACTGTGTAAGGCTCGAGCACCGGGCTTCAGCACGGCGGCTTTGTCGTATGCGCGACGCGCCAGTTCGGCGTAAATATCGCCCAGATTTTCATGCGCGGTGGCGTATTTCGGATTGACCCGGATTGCTGCTTCCAGCGCCTGACGCGCGGAATCATAATCGCCGGCAGCCGCGTGCAACACCGCGAGATTGTTATACGGTTCGGGGAATTCGGGGAAATCTACGGTCAACTGACGGAAGGCCTGCTTGGCTTCGTCCGTGCGCCCCAGTTCGGACAGGATAACGCCCCGCAGGAAGCGAGCCTGAGCGTCGTCGGGTTTGGCGGCCACGCGCGCCTCGACGCGCGCGAGCGCTTCCGTCGGTTTACCGCGTTGGAGCAATTTTTGCGCATCAGACAGTTCGTCGGCCTGCAGCGATGTGGCTGCGGACAACATGACGAAGAGCAGAGCGTAGAAGGGAATACGGAGCATATCGACTATACTGCGGCCCCAAGCGCCGCGAGAGGCTCTGCAAAATCGCAATTCTAGCAGCCCATATGCGCGAACAAAACCCGAACGCTGAATTTCCCGGCTTGCAACGCGCTCTAAGCATCCGTCTTTTGCCTTCATGCTGAAAATCTATAACTCCCTCAGTCGCTGTAAACAGGATTTCAAACCGATCATCCCGGGGCGCGTCAATATGTACGTGTGCGGCATGACCGTCTACGACTATTGCCATTTGGGCCACGCCAGGGTCATGGTGGTCTTCGATATGGTGCAACGCTGGCTGCGCGCCGGCGGCTACGAGGTTTGCTATGTTCGCAACATCACCGATATCGACGACAAGATCATCAAGCGTGCCGCGGAAAACGGCGAATCCATTGGCGCGCTGACCGACCGTTTCATCGCTGCGATGAACGAGGACGCCGGCGCGCTGGGTGTGCAAAAGCCGGACCACGAACCGCGCGCCACGGAATATGTGGACGCCATGCTCGAAATGATCGGCAGCTTGGAGCGCAAGGGGTTTGCCTATCGCGCGGCAGGCGGGGACGTGAATTATGCGGTCCGTAAGTTCGATGGGTACGGCAAGCTCTCCGGGAAATCACTCGACGATTTGCGTGCCGGCGAGCGCGTGGACGTGGATCGCGACAAGCACGACCCCCTCGACTTCGTGCTCTGGAAACATGCCAAGGAAGGCGAGCCGCACTGGCATTCGGATTTCGGCGACGGCCGTCCCGGGTGGCATATCGAATGCTCGGCGATGAGCAACCAACTGTTGGGCGCGCATTTCGACATTCATGGCGGCGGCGAAGACTTGCAGTTCCCTCATCATGAAAACGAGATCGCCCAGTCTGAAGCTGCCAATGGCGGGCAGTTCGTCAATTACTGGATGCATAACGGGTTCGTGCGGGTAGACGATGAAAAGATGTCCAAATCGCTGGGCAACTTTTTCACCATCCGCGATGTGTTGAAGCAATACGATGCCGAAGTCGTGCGCTTTTTTATTCTGCGCGCGCACTACCGTAGTCCGCTTAATTATTCGGATACACATTTGAATGAGGCAAAAAGCGGACTCACGCGTCTTTACACGGCACTTAAGCATGCCCCACGCAACAACGTTGCGATCGACTGGCACGCGCCGCACGCTATCGTGTTTCGCGATGCGATGAACGACGACTTCAATACCGCCGAAGCGATTGCCGCGTTGTTCGAACTGGCCAACGAAGTGAATAAGAGTGCCTCAAAGGAACTGGCGGGGCAGCTCAAAGGCTTGGGTGGCGTCTTGGGTTTATTGCAACGCGATCCGGCTGATTTTCTGCACGGCGAATTGCCCAAGGGCTGGAGCGTGGAACGCATTGAAACCGCGATCGCGGCACGTGCGGCCGCCAAAAAAGCGAAGAACTTTGCCGAGGCGGACGCCTTGCGTAGAGAGCTGGCCGAGGCGGGCATCGTATTGGAAGACGGGCCGGCCGGCACTACATGGCGGCGCGCCTGACACGACGTATCTGAAGTGCGCGACTGAGGGCGCCGAAAAATAAAAAGGGCCGCACAAGTGCGGCCCTTTTGTTATCGCGTGTTGCTACTAATCGCGGAACGCCAGGTCCTGACTCAGGATGGTCATGCCGACGTAGCTGCTGCCGTTGTGGTTCGTGGGGCTGAAGGTTACGGCATATCCGCCCGTATCGAAGCTGCCCAGACTGTCGAGCGATTTGAGCACCGTATCGCGGGTAACGTTCGCGCCGGCGCGCTTGAGGCCTTCGACCAGTACTTTGGCGGCGATGAAGCTTTCCAGCGAGGTGTAGGAATACTGCTGCTTACCGGTCAGCTTGCCCATGGCTTGTTGATATTCCTTCACCACTGCGATGGAGCTGCGGTTCACTGCAGGTACGACTTGCGACATCGCCACGCCAACGCCTTGTTCACCCAGCGCCTGCGCCAGTGCGGTAGAACCGGCGAAGGAGGTGCTGACGAATTGCGCCACGCTGTTTTCCTGGCGAGCGAGTTTGACGAAATCGGCCGTCGTTTTATAAGCGGTCGTGGTGATGATCAATTCCGGATTGGTGCGCAGCACAGCCGCTACTTCCTTGGCGAACTCCGTTTGTTTGCGCGAAACAGCTGCGACGGCGACAGGCTCGAGCTTGCGCGCTTTCAGCGCATCGGAGACCGCACCAAGGTTTTCGGTGCCCACGGCGTCGTCGTAGTGCAGTACGGCAAATCTTTTTACTCCGATGCTGGAATAGTGGTCGACGATGGCATTCAGTTCATCGGCGTAGCTCGCGCGGTGGTTGAACACATGGCGGTTGAACACGCGCATCGGATCGGCACCGGTGAATGGCGCAAAGAACGCCATCTTCGCTTTTTCGACGGCGGGTAAATTGGGAATGCTCAAGGTGGCGGACGGGTAACCGAACAAGGCCACCGCGTTGTGCTGTTCGATTAGAAGCTTGGTATTGGCCTGAGACTTTGCCTTGTCGTTGGCGTCATCAAGGGTGACGAGCTCGATTTTGCGTCCGTTGATGCCGCCGGCTTCGTTCACTTTTTTGAAATAGGCCAATGCGCCGTCGCGAATGTCTTCGCCCAACTCTTTGTTGCCGCCGGATAGCGGCGTCGATTGACCGATGACGATGGGGGTGCCTTGCGCCTGCACCATGCCGGGCAGCGCGATTAACGCGAGGCTTAGAGCCAAAGATTTAAGCATTTCCTACCTCCCTCTTCGATCCGCGGTCAGGCGCCGCCTGGGCAGCCTGGCCGAAACAGGGGGAATGATGGGCGAGGGCGGGCTGCACTTCCAGGGCAAAATTCCCGCCCTAGCGGCCCTTTGTGTCAAGTTGTGTGAAGTTCCCTGGTACCACGCCCCTGGCGCGGCCGGGAGGAGCGGCCTATTCGCTAAAAAATTCCTTCACCCGGTCCATCCAGGATTTGGCCCGGGGATTGTGTCGCTCGCCGTTTTTTTGCGTGATCGCCTCAAATTCCCGCAGCAATTCCCTTTGTCTTTCGTTCAGGTTGACCGGGGTCTCGATCACCACATGGCAGTACAGATCGCCATGCGTGCTGGAGCGCACGCCTTTGATGCCTTTACCCCGCAGGCGGAAAGTGCGTCCGCTTTGGGTTTCGGTGGGCACTTTGATGTTTGCGCTGCCATCGAGTGTGGGAATGCTGATTTCGCCGCCTAGCGCGGCGGTGGCGAAGCTAACCGGCATTTCGCAATGCAAATCGTCGTGATCGCGCGTGAAGACTCCGTGGGCTTTCAAATGAATCTGAACGTACAAATCGCCCGGCGGACCGCCGTTCATGCCGTGCTCGCCTTCGCCGGACAGACGGATACGATCCCCTTCATCGACTCCAGCGGGAATCTTCACCGACAGCGTTTTATGGGTTTTGACGCGTCCCGCGCCTGCACAAGTGACGCAAGGTTCGGGAATGATTTTTCCGGTGCCGTGACAACGCGGACACGTCTGCTGAATCGAAAAAAAGCCCTGCTGCATACGCACTTGTCCATGACCATCACAGGTCGGGCAAGTTTTGGGTTGAGTGCCGGGCTTGGCGCCGGTGCCTTTACAGGTTTCGCATTCCTCGCTAGTGGGGATGCGAATTTTGGTTTCGGTGCCGTGCGCTGCTTGCTCCAGCGAGATTTCCAGGTTGTAGCGTAAATCCGCACCGCGATAGACGGAGGAGCGTCCGCCGCCGCGATTGCCAAAAATATCACCGAAAATATCGCCGAAGGTATCGGCGAAATTGCCGAAACCCGCTCCCGCGCCGGCCCCTGTACTTGGGTCTACGCCGGCATGTCCATAACGATCGTAAGCGGAACGCTTGTTGGTGTCGCTCAGCACTTCGTATGCTTCTTTGGCCTCTTTGAAGTGCTCTTCGGCTTTGGCGTTGTCCGGATTGCGGTCCGGATGGAATTTCATCGCGAGCTTGCGATAGGCCTTCTTCAACTCGTCTTCGCCCGCGTCGCGATTGACGCCCAGCACTTCGTAGTAGTCGCGTTTAGACACTGCGTCCCCTTACAACAACATCGTTCACCACAGAGACACGCAGACACAGAGAAAGACCAAGCTTGAATTCGATCCCTTGATGAACAGCGCCCTAACAAGAATTCGGGCGTTGCTGCGACGGGCTTCAAACCGCTTCGTTTAGCTCTGTGTCTCTGTTGTGCCTCTGTGGTTCAAGGTTGTTTTTATTTTTTATCTTTTACTTCGGTGAATTCCGCATCCACCACATTTTCGTCGGCCGCTTGGGCGTCGCCTGGAGCTTGCTCGCTACCGGGGGCGGCGCCTTGTGCGCCCGCGGCCGCTTGC
>DATEEW010000255.1:0-4421 GCA_035280965.1 Burkholderiales bacterium | reverse complement strand
TGGCATGACATCGCGCCGGTCATTCCACGTGAAGGCGCCCCGCGCACCTACGACGTGGTCGGCCCGGTGTGCGAAACGGGGGATTTTTTAGCCAAAGCGCGCTCGTTGTGTTTGGCCGAAGGGGATTTATTGGCCGTCCTTTCGGCGGGCGCTTACGGCATGTCGATGAGTTCAAACTACAACACGAGACCTCGCGCGGCTGAAATCATTGTCGACGGCGAAAATGCTCATCTCGTTCGCCGCCGCGAAACACTGGCCGAGCTCTACGCACAAGAGTCCCTTTTACCCAGGCCGTAGGGAACCGTAGGGCTTGGCCGTACTCACACACACTCTGCTTGACCGTCCGCCGCCCGCCCTGCTAGCGTCCTTGGCAGCACTATAAGAGCGATAACAGGCTTTCCGATCATCCGCATTCGGCAAGCAATTGAGGAATTCATGAAACGACGCGTCCCCTCCGTTCCCTTTCTCATGGTCATCGCCACGATGGGCCTGGGCGCTTGCGGCGATCAAGGGCGGGAACAAAGCGCCAAAAAGGGACCACCGGCGACGCTCATCAGTGTTGCGCAGGTTGTGGTACGGCCGCTCGAAATGAGTGAAAGCAGCATCGGAGCGGTTGAAAACGTGTTTGATCCGGTAATCGCTGCGGAGGTCGCGGGGCGCATCACTCGTGTGTTAACGGAAACCGGCAAACCGGTGCGCCAAGGTGAACTATTGGCGGAAATCGATTCGGTTGATTTGAATATTCAGCGGCGAGCCGACGCGGCAGAGGTGGCGCGCCTGGAAGCGCTTCTGGCGAACCAGGAACGCGTGGTCCAGCGCCAACAAAAGCTTGTGGCCGAGCACTACATTTCTGAAAACGCATTGGATGACGCGATTGCCCAACGCAATGCGCTTCGCGAACAATTGGCCGGCGCGCGTGCGCAACTGGATGCGAACCGGAATGCCCTCAGTAAAGCGCGCGTGCTCTCTCCGCTGGACGGAGCGGTCGAGGAACGCTCCGTGTCGCCGGGCGCCTACGTGAAAGTAGGCGATCCACTTTTCCGGCTTGTCGGCAAAGAACGCATGCAGGCACATTTACCTTTTCCCGAAAGCGCCGCGCCGCGTTTGCGTGTCGGTCAACGCGTGCAACTGTTTTCTCCTTTGGCGCCGAATGCGGTAATCGAAACAAAAATCGATGAAATCCGGCCTTCGATCAGCGCGACCAGTCGCGCGCTGAATGTCATCGTAAGATTTCAGAACGACGGTAATTTCCGCGGCGGCGGCACGGTCAACGGCAAAGTAATTACCGGGCGTAAAGAGCAGGCAGTGCTGGCGCCCGAAGAAAGTGTTGTGCTGCGCCCAGCCGGAAAAGTGGTTTACCTGATTCGCGACGATAAGGCCGAACAAAGAGCGGTGGAGACGGGGCTCAAAAGCGACGGGATGATCGAAATTCTCAGCGGTTTGAGCGGCGGCGAAACGATTGCCCGAGACGGCGCAGGCTTCCTGACTCAAAACGCAAAAGTCACGGTCCAACGCGATGCGGAGCCGACACCCACTGCGAATGATGGCAAAGCGGCGGGCCCGAAGGCCGGGGCTTCGTGAATCTTCCAGAGTTATCGATAAAACGCCATGTCCTGGCGGTAATGCTCAATGCTGTGTTGGTGCTGTTCGGCATCATCGCCTATCAAAGAATCGGGATCGATAAGCTGCCCTATATCGAATTCCCCGTCATCTCGGTACAGACCAATCTTTCGGGTGCTGATCCGGACGTAGTCGACACCAGCATCACGAACGTGGTCGAGAGTTCGGTCAACACAGTGCCTGGAATCGAGCATATTCAATCCACTTCTTCACCCGGCATTTCCCAAATCAGTATTACTTTCGATTTGGGCAAAGACATCGATGTGGCCTTTAATGAAGTGCAGGCCAAGGTTAACCAGGTCCTCCGGCGTTTACCCGATGACGCGGACCCGCCGGTCGTGTCCAAGGTAGAGACGAACGCCAGTCCTATTTTCTGGATGACGTTGTGGGGCGATCGCACGCAACAACAACTAAATCAATACGCCATCAACGTCATTCGCAAAAAGCTTGAAACCATCGATGGCGTCGGCGAAGTACGCATCGGCGGCCGCCGCGACCGCACCATCCGCGTCAACGTTATGCCGGCCCGCATGGCGGCATTCAATATCACGGCGCAGGATATACGTAACGCCTTCGAGCGCGAGCATTTGCAATTGGCCGGCGGATTCATTGTCGGCCGCACCACGGAAAGCTTGGTCAAGCTGGATCTGGAGTTCCACAACCTGGACGATCTGGCCGGAATGATCGTCGGCTATCGCGAAGGAGCGCCCATTCGCCTGCGCGACGTCGCGGACGTCGAAGATGGACTTGCCGATTACCGACGACTGGCGCGCTACAACGGCATGCAAACCGTGGGTCTGGGCATTATCAAAATCGCCAACACGAACACCGTTGAAATCATCAACGAGGTAATGCGGCGCGTGGAGAACGAGGTTCAGCCCGAATTGCCTCCCGGCTTGAATCTGACGGTCGTGTCGAACGATTCGGTTTTTATCAACGAGATGGTTCAGTCGCTGAAGAACCATTTATTGGAAGGCACCCTGCTGGCTGCACTTGTCGTACTTGTGTTTTTGCGCAGCCTGCGCTCAACGCTCATTATCGCAATCGCGATTCCGGTTTCTTTAATGGGCGCCGTGGCGGTGATGTATTTCTTCGGTTACACCTTCAATTCCGTAACCTTGCTTGCGTTGCTGCTTCTGGTCGGAGTGGTAGTCGACGATGCCATCGTCGTGCTGGAAAACATATTCAGACATCGCGAACATCTGGATCCCAATCCGATGTCCGCTGCGATGAATGGTAGTAGGGAAGTCACTTTCGCAGTGCTTGCGGCGACGCTCTCGTTGGTGTGCATTTTCGCGCCGGTCATTTTTATCGGCGGCGTGATTGGCCAATTCTTCAAATCCTTTGCAGTAGTCGTGACTTGCGGCGTCATCGTCTCCTGGTTCGTGTCGCTCACCTTGACACCAATGCTGTGCTCCCGCTTCCTTAAAGTCGAAACGCAGCATGGGCGGGTGCATCGCGCCTTGGATCGATTTTTCGAGCGTTTGGATAACTTTTATCGCCGCTTGTTGAGTAGCGCGTTGAATTGGCGTTGGGTCGTGCTCGGCGCTGCCTTGGGGCTGACGTTATTAAGCATCGTTTTCTTTAAAGGGGTAGGCAAAGAGTTGGCGCCAGTGGAAGATCAAGGCCGCGTCTCCATCGCATTGAGAGCGCCCTTGGGTTCCTCGATTCATTACACCTCGGCGAAGCTCGCCGAGGTGGAGGCTATCGTCGGCAAGTATCCCGAAACAGATTCCGTATTCGGGTTGATTGGAGTCAGCTCCGCGCAGCAAGTCAATCAGGCGACAGTGAGCTTGCGCCTGAAGCCGCGGCTCGAACGCATCGCCAAGGGCATGCGCACACAACATCAAATCATCGACGATTTGCGCAAAGACTTGTCCCAAGTCGCGGGCGTGAAGGTTTTTCCGCGCGCATTTGGGATCATCCAAGGGCAACGAAGCGAGCCGCTTCAATTTGTCGTGACGGGCCGCAGCCTACAGGAGACAGGCCGGCTGGCTAATCAACTACAACAAGAACTGCAGAACGACCCGACCATCGGTCGACTCGACACCGATTTGCAACTGGACTTGCCGCAAATCGTGCTCAGGCCGGACCGCACGCGTGCACAAGCTTTCGGCTTGTCGGCTCAAGATGTAGCGCTTGCGTTGAATATGCTGACCGGCGGCCTCGACATCGCCAAATACAATGATGATCCAGGCGATGGCGAACGCTACGACGTACGTGTCAAGGCGCCGGACGGCGAATTCACGCAACAAGCCGACCTATCAAAAATCTATTTGCGCAATCGCGACGGCCAGTTGATCCGCTTGGACAGCGTCGCGCGTTTCGCCGAGGTGCTTGGCCCTGCTGTCATCGGTCGTTTCGATTTGGAATACGCCGCAACTTTTTATGCGACGCCGACCGTGCCGCTTGGCGATGCAACGATGAAGGTGCGCGATGCGGCGGAACAAATTCTGCCTTTAGGCTATCGCGTGCAATTCATCGGCGAAGCGGCGGAAATGGAAAAAACGATGAGCTATGTCAGCTTCGCGTTCATTGTGGGACTGCTTTTGCTCTATATGGTGCTAGCGAGTCAGTTCAATTCGTTCCTGCAGCCCGCAATCATCATGTTGGCCGTCCCGCTAGCGGTGGTCGGCGGCACATTCTCGCTGTGGTTGTCCATCCCCGTCAGCGAACTCGTGACGATGCTCGGGGGTTATTTGCGTGTTCAAACATTGAACATCTACTCGATGATCGGTTTGGTGTTGCTGATTGGATTGGTGGCGAAGAATTCGATACTGCTCGTCGATTTAACCAATCAA
>DATEEW010000254.1:0-6716 GCA_035280965.1 Burkholderiales bacterium | reverse complement strand
TGGCGATGGGTTGCTTGGGTGGATTATCGATCATTCCGTCGGCCCACACACAAGAACTCAATACGGCAGACCCCTGATTCGGGAATAGTTCCACGCGACCTTGCGCATTGATGCGCGCACGCAGAAACTCGCGGCGCGTGTCCGGCTGCGGCCAATCAAAATCGGCGGGCAGATTGAAAGCCAAAGGCGCGATATGCTGCACGCCCTGCGCACGCAGAATATAAGGTCGCACGAAAATCAGAAAACAAATAAAAGTCGATACCGGGTTGCCGGGCAGCCCGATAAACGCGGCCTCCCCCTGCGTCTTGCGCAAAAAACCGAAAGCCAGGGGTTTGCCGGGTTTCATGGCGATGCGCCACATATCGAGCCGGCCCTCCGCTTCCACCGCGGGTTTTACATGATCTTCCTCGCCGACCGACATGCCACCGCTGGTGATGATCAGATCGCTATCGATGGCCGCTTCGCGAAATGCTGCGCGCGTGGCCTCCAGGTTATCCGGCACGATGCCCAAGTCCCTCACTTCACAGCCGAGCCGTTGCAGTAGCCCGGTGAGCGTGAAGCGATTGGAGTTGTAGATGGCGCCTTCGGGCAAGGGGTCGCCCGGCATGACCAATTCGCTGCCGGTAAAAAACATTGCCACTTTGAGGCGCCGCAGGACAGGCAACGCCTTGAGTCCCACCGACGCTGCAAGGCCGATATCCTGCGGTTGCAATTTGCGCCCGGCTTGCAGAATCACGCCCCCCTTCTGGATGTCCTCACTGCGCTTGCGAATCCAATGGCCGACGCGGGGCGGCGCGCCAATCAGCACATCGTCGCCTTCGACGGTGCAGAACTCTTGCATCACGATGGCATCTGCACCGGCAGGAATGGGCGCACCGGCAAAACTTCTGGCGGCGGTGCCGACTGCCAGCGGCTGGGGGAGATCGCCGGCAGCGATACGCTGCGCGATTCTCAAACGCACCGGGCCGGGTGTCGCATCGGCCACGCGGATGGCGTAGCCATCCATGGCGCTGTTGTCCATGGGCGGCACATCGAGCGTTGAACTTTGCGCAGCGGCCAGAACACGACCTGTCGCGCCCAGCGTGGCAACCGTTTCGGTTTCCGTCACGACTCGCGCCTCTCGTAGCAGAAGGCTCAAAGCCTCGTCGACGGAAAGCATGCTTTGGCTCCTCAACCGCGCTTCAACGCGCATTGGCGCAGAATGAAATCGACAATGCTGTCGTAATCGTTCAGATCGAAGCGCGACAGCGTGGTTTCAACCGGCACATCGCTTGCGATAGCGACGATATGCGGGTCTTGAGGATGTAGCAGCGGTTTCTTGTTCTCGCTCCGAAAAACTTCCAGCTTGGGCATCGGGTATGCCTTATAACCTTCGATCAGGAGCAGATCGCATGGCGAGATATGGGCCATCTGTACCTCAAGACTAGGCTCGGCTTGTCCTCGCAGTTCGTGCATGAGCACCCAGCGCTTGGCGGAGGAGACCAATACTTCCTGACAACCTGCCTCGCGATGACGGTAGGAATCCTTGCCGGGCTTATCGACGTCGAATTGATGGTGAGCATGCTTGATCAGGGATACGGTATGACCCGCGATCACAATGCGCGGAATGAGTTGCTCGATGAGGGTCGTTTTACCGCTACCGGACCAACCGGCGAAGCCGAAAGTTTTCATGGGGTCAATTTTAGCAGCCCAGGCGGCCCGGCAGTCTGACCCCGATCAAGGACTTGGCGCGCTTGGCGATGCGTCGATGCGAGAGTAGAGTGCCGCAACCCTTTGGAGGAGAACGATCTTGTTGGTTAATTGCGTGGCGTATCAGAACGGGCAAAAGCTCGCCGACGTCCCGGTGGAGCAGATCCCCGATTACATTCGCCGCCCGGATTGCTTTGTCTGGATCGCGCTCAAAGACCCCGATCACGCGGAATTGCAGCGTATGCAGGAGGTCTTCGATCTACACCCGCTCGCCGTGGAAGACGCGCATCACGGTCATCAGCGGCCGAAGATCGACGAATACGGGGAATCCTTGTTCGTCGTGCTCCACACCATCGAGTATTTGGATGGCGAATTGCAGCGCGGCGAACTCGCCATTTTCGTCGGCCGCAATTATGTCGTGTCGGTCCGTAGCCGCTCCGAACGCGGTTTTGTGGAAGTCCGTAAGCGCACCGAGCGCGAGCCGGATTTGCTGAAACACGGCTCGGGTTATGTGCTGTACGCACTCATGGATTCGGTAGTGGACCGTTATTTTCCTATCCTCGACGCCCTGGAAACCGAGCTCGAACAAATCGAAGCCAGCCTGTTCGAGGGCGAGGGCGAGAACGTCAACGCGCGTAACAGTATTGAAGCCCTGTATGCTTTGAAACAACGACTCATGATGCTGAAGCATGCGGTAGGTCCGCTACTGGAAGCGACTGGGAAGTTATTCGGCGGGCGCGTACCGCAGTTATGCACCGGACTGCGCGAGTATTTCAGCGATGTCTACGATCACCTTACGCGGCTCAACGCCTCGATCGAAAGTTCGCGTGAAATGTTGACCACCGCGATTTCGGTCAACCTTTCGCTCGTCGCCATTCAAGACAACGAAGTGACGAAACGTCTCGCCTCCTACGCCGCCCTGGTTGCCGTACCCACGTTGATTGCGGGCATCTATGGCATGAACTTCAACCATATGCCCGAGATCGATTGGCGTTACGGCTATCCGTTTTCGCTTGCGGCCATGACGATCATCGACGGTTATCTGTTCTATCGTTTCCGTAAGGCCAAGTGGCTCTAAAAGATTCAACTTCGATATCGCACCTGCGACAGCTCGCGTGGCTGCTCGATAGTTCGATTCGTATTCCCGGTACGCGGCTCAGTTTTGGAATCGACGCCTTGATCGGTCTGGTGCCGGGCCTCGGCGATCTGGTCGGCACTGCGCTTTCGGCTTATATCGTGGCCGGCGCGTGGCGCGCGGGCATTTCAAAAACGACCTTGGTCCACATGCTGTTCAACATTGCCATTGAAAGCATATTTGGGGCGGTACCCGTACTCGGCGATATTTTCGATGCCGCTTGGAAAGCCAATCAGCGCAATATACGGTTACTCGAAACGCACGCGCAAGATCCGCGGCGCGCAAAGCGCAGCAGCCTCGGCTTTTTTATCCTTATTCTGTTTGTGCTCATCATGATTGTTCTGGGGGCCGGAACCTTGACCTATTTCTGCATCCAGGCGCTGCGTGCGCTTTGAATTGCGCGCTTGTCGAAACTTGAGCCCCACAACTCAACGGTATTTCGCTGCGCTAATGAATTGACTAAAGGATTCGCACCACACCACGACTGTATTGAAGGCTGCCGGGTCGACGCCGGGCGGCAGCGCGACAAGGAAATTTTCGAAGGTCTTCACCTCCCCCACTCTCAGCATTTTCGATTTCAAGCGATTGAAATCCGCTTCCGTTTCGACGAACTCGGGCGATAGATAAAGCTTGTAATCGGGGCCCGGCGCCACGCTCCCTTTGAGCGCGATTGATTTGGCACCGACATAAACTGTTCCTTCTCCCCAATGCAAACGATCACTGTCCTTGAGATCGCGCCTGAATTCGCCTTGGTATTGGGCTTGAGCCGCAGCCACATCGAGGTCCGTCGTCATAGGCGACGGAGGGGCAATCAAAATCGGCAACGCATAAATTCCGACGGCGAACCCCAAACCACCGATCGCGAGATGCGAGACGAGCAAAAGAATCGTTCTTTTCATTCACTCTCCTTTTTGCGTCACGTCCGTTCAAGGAAACCGGCGATGACTTCGTTGACAATGTCCGGATGTGTAACGGGGCCCATATGCCCTAGGCCTTCGAATTCCACCACTTCAAGTTGTGGCAATGCACCGGTCAATAAGCGCGCAACACCTTTCGCCGGCTCGCGCGTTTCTTTGCCCATCATGTAAAGCACCGGAACATTCAGTGTTCTAAAGCGCTCTAGGGGAGTCGGCTCTTCAAACAAGGCCCGGCCCCAGTCGACAATGTTGACGATTGAAGCGAGGATCGGCACGCGCCGGGATTCGGGCATTGCTTCCCAGGATCCCGCGCCCATCCAGTAATCGATAAAACACTCCGCCGCCGCGTTCGCATCTCCCGCCTCCAGCATGCGCGCCGCCTCCACCACGCCTGCGCGTATGCCCTCGGCCTCATTCGGCGGCGGCGACTCCGCGTCGAGCACGGAGAACAAAGTCGGTTCGTACAGCATCAAAGCGCGCACGCGTTGCGGTCGGTCGAGCGCAGCGATCAAAGCGATCGCCGCCCCATAAGAATGCCCGATCAACACAAAAGGCTCGCCCGCGCGTTCGAATACCGGCTCGAGCAATGCCGCCTCATCGCGCAAACCGATTTTCCGATCTGCCGGCCAAGGCGGACTCTTACCTGTGCCAAAACTATCGGCCGCGAACACCCGAAAACGGGGCGCCAAGCGTTCCATCAAGGCGCGCCATTGCGAAGAACTACTCGCGTTCGCGTGCAGGCAGACGACGCCCGGGCCGGAACCGGCTTCACGAAAATACGGGGGCGGCAATGGCATAGGTGGGGCTTGACGCCTCGGAGGAGTGTTGGTTTGCAGAATAACTCAACGCTGCCGCAATCCCTCTAATTTGTAGGCTGGTGCTTCGCTGCACTGCGAAGGCTTTTCCCTTGCTTTGCATACCCGCCGCGCCCGAGCGTTTTAAAGAGACAATCCGCAAAGCGTAACGAGGCGTTTCGCGTAACGATAGGGGCGGCGTTTACAAATACCGCCGCTTGAATTCCGGGAGAAACGCGTATGCACGCTGCGATAGAAACGATTCGCACGATTCGTCGAGGGCTGGTCTATGCCGCGCTGTGGTGCATCACACCGGCCTATGCGGCCGGACAGTGGCTCGACGTGCAGGACACAAATCTCGAAATCTCGGCCGGGAATGCGCTGGATTTTTCAGACTTGTTCGGCCCGGTCGATCTGGAACACGACAATCCTGCCAACAAACGTGTACGCGTCAACGCACAGGGCAATATGAGTCTGGACGGCACCAAGCCGCATCGCTTTCTTTGCGCGGCGATGAATTTCGCCGGCCCATGGGAAGAAATTCCCGATCGAGCGGGCGCCCAACGCATCGCCACGCAATTGCGGCGTCACGGTTACAACCTCGTTCGCATGCACCATGTCGAAGGCATGCTGATGGAGGGCGTGGAAAAAAGCCCGGACAACGATTTCAAATTCAATCCGGAAAAGCAGGCGCGTCTTTACGATTTCTTGAGCGTGATGAAAGACAATGGCATGCACTGGGCGCTCGACATGGTGACCGACGACACCGCGGCATGGGGTGAGGTGGGCAAGGACCGGGCGGCCAATTCGAAAATTTTTCGCTCTAAACTATTTGTGCACTACGATCCGGCGTATCAGGCGCATTGGAAAGGCATCGTCGATCGCCTCTACGATCAGGATTACGACGGCACCGGCCCCGCCGGCACGATTCTGCGCGATCCGGCGCTCGCTTCGGCGACTTTGTTCAATGAACTGACGCTGGTCTACAACTTACGCAAAATGCCGGGCGATCAATTGCCCGACACCTTTAAAGACGAAATGATCGCTTGGGCGGCGAAACGCAATCCGCCCGTAACTTTGACGCGCGAGGAAATCCCCAACGTCTCCGACGTCCTCTCCCCTCACGCAGGCCTGCTGCTGGAGTTTTTTACTTATAAAGAACGGCGAACGGTGCGATGGATGGAACCCTATGTCCGTTCGCGCGCAGCGCCCGAGTTGTTGCTGGTGGCCTATAACAACGGAAGAGTCGTGCAAGCGGTTGCATCGCGCAACCACTTGGATGCGGTCAATATCCATGGTTATCACGACGCCGAAGGGCGGCCGAGTAAAAGCCGCAACCACAGTTCTTTTTCCGATTCGCTGACCTATTTGCAAAATTTCGCGACCCATCGTTACGAGAAAAAGCCGCTCTTCGTCGACGAATACGATATCCCCTACTGGAATAAGTGGCGGCGCGAAGCCGGCATCACCGCGCCCGCTTACGCAAGCCTGCAAGATTGGGACGGCCTGTGTCGATACTCCAACCCGGTGACGCTGGAATACCGCGGCATCCGCAATGTGCCGCGCACCAATCGCATCTACCCTTTTTCAATCGGAATGGATCCCATCGCGCGAGCAGGCGAGACCTTGGCTGCACTGCTCTTCAGGCGTGGCGATGTAGCGCCCTCGCCCAATGTATTTACGATTAACTACTCCGACAGTTTTCTGCACGATCCGTCCAGCGGCAATGAGGCGATGCCAACCAGCATCGGCCGTCTGGCTCTGCTTTCCAAAATAGTAGTCAAACGCACCTATGCCAATTCGCCGAAGCCGCTCAAAAAAACCTTTACGCCGGATCCGAGTTTGATCGGGCCGCCGGGGCCGGACCAGGAAAGTCCGTGGCGCACGCATTTCGCCAAGTGGCAGGCCGCGGTGCCTGGCAACGCCAGTTATATGAGCCCTGACGTTGCACACTACGTGAGCGACACCGGGCAACTGGTTACTCACATCGAAGTCCCGCGCGGATCCGACTCCGTACATCATATGAGTGTTCGTACGCCCCGCACTGAGGCGCATGTGTTTCAGGCGAACCATCTGCCCCCGACGCAGACTGGTGATCGCCTGGTTGTCGAAAGCGCAGATACCGACGCGCTGGTGTCGCTCAGTTCCATCGATCCGCTCAAAGCGGACGGCACCGGCAAT
>DATEEW010000253.1:0-4300 GCA_035280965.1 Burkholderiales bacterium | reverse complement strand
GAGAACAGAAAATCCTTGATATTCGTCAGGCGGTCTTCGATCGCACGCATATTGGGGCAATCGCGGCGGCACTGGCCGACGTCGAAGCGCGACTGACCGAAGTTGCGCGCCTGCGGATCGATTTGACGCAAGTCCGTGAGGTGATTGACCCAGCACTGCTCCGAGCACGAACCGATATTGAAATAGACGCGCTGGATCGCTTCGAGTGCGCCGGTGGAATCTTCACCACCTTTGAGTATATTGTGGACCGTTTCCTTGCTGCGCTTTTTCACCCAGCACTTGTCGCTGCGACCCGGCTCGCACCAGCAAGTCGTTCCCGCTTCAGGCGTCGCAGAACAAGCGGCGACCGGATGCCATTTGATGATGTCCTGGTCTTTAAAGGTCGGACGCCGTTCCAGATTGATCAGCGGGTTGATGGTGCCGGAATTGGCGATTTGATCGTTGGGAATGGCGGACGTATCCGAAGTGCCCGGACGCGTATGCGAGAACATCTGGTATTCGAGCGAGTTGTAAGCCATCCCCGAACCCAGGATCTCGGAAATGCGTAAATATTGATTGCCGAGCAGGCCCTTGATGTTTTCCCACTTGGGTTTGGCCGGATTCTGAGGCGGGTTGAGCGGGTCGAAAGAAATATGGCAGGAACCGCAGGACGTGCCGATCAGAAAAGGCGGCTCGATCGCACCGTTTGCCAAATGCCTGAAGCGAGAATCGGTGGAAGCCGGGTTCTTACCGACCTTTTTGCTGAAGCCTTCCCACGTGTCCAGCTTACCGTTTGCCTTCAGCCAACGCGCCTTGTCGAAACGCGGATTGGGAAATTTGCGAAAACCCAGTGCACCGGTTGAGGTGCCGAACGCCAGATCGCAATTCGATTGGCGCTGATCCTTACCTTTGTAATGCACCGCATAACCGGTTTCGGGCGGGGCGTCGCGAAAATCGCAGGCAGGATCGCGATAGCCTTCCTTGCCGACGAACTTCAACAAGTCCGCATCGCCGGGACACCAATCGAAGCCATAGGTCTCTTCCAGACTTTTTGCTGGACAGCCCTCGGAGCCCGGCGCACAACAGCCCGGATCGTTGATCAGACCGTAAGCGGCGAAGCGGTCGTCGCGTTGGTCGGAGCGCAGCGCGCGGAACCAATCGATCAAAATGCCCGTGCGTTGCTGAAAAACATAGGTATGGAACCGGGCGTTGCCTGCGGTGGCCTTGTACCAGATTTCCCGACCGGCGATTTCCGAAGGAGTCAGGCCCGCTTCACCACTATAAAAACCGGGGTCGTCCTGCAGGGCGGCGACTACGGTAGGCGGTGCTGCCGTAGGCGGTGTCGCGGCAGGTTGCGCGACTGCGGATGACGTCATGAGGGCGATCGATATCGCCGCAAGAACGCTAACGTAGCTCATCGGCACTTCTCCTTTGCTACGGTTTTGTTGAATTTTTTCGTAGCGTACCGCCACGGCGCAGATGCGGCGTGGCAATGCTTGGTGCGGCGTGCACCTATAGTTTGGCAGGATAAAGCCTGCGCGCGAGAAAAAAATAGAGCAGTGGGACTAGATGGTCAGTCGTGTGGATTGCCCTAGTCGGAGAATCGACGGCTCGAGTGGGACAGCCTGTGCAGCGCCCCCTCCCGGCGGCTTAGAACACGAGGCGCAATGCCTTCATGGTGGAGGTGCGGAAGCCGTTGCGCATATAGAAATCGTGGGCACCGACGTTGGCGCGGTCGGTCATCAAGGTGATGCGTTTGCAGCCGGAGTCGCGGGCGAATTCGATCGCTTTCTGAATGAGGCGTGAGCCGGCGCCTTGGTTGCGGTATTCAGGCCGCAGCACCATGTCTTCCATAAGCGCAACGCGTCCGCCCATCGCCGTGCTGAGGGCGAAGAGCAGAACGACCATGCCGACCGGCTTTTCGCCGTCGCGTAACACCAGGACATGGCCTTGCTCGGGTTTGTCGAGGATCTGTTTGAGGCCGGCGGCCTGACGTTCGGCATTCACCTCGAACTCCGGCTCCTGCTCGAACAGAATGGCCAGCAGTTCACACAAGGCCGAAATATCGGCATGCGTCGCCGACGTAATTGCGAGATTCTCTTGCATCGTTCTCCCCGAATAAACGTTACAAACATCCCTGCGTCGACCGCATGCCCCGATGGCATGCGGCGGTCAAAGCTTAGAGCACGACCGTAGGCGCGATCCCGTCAGTACGCGGCTCGATGGAGCCGATTCGATAGCAGGTTTCGCCCTGCACTTTGAGCAGATTCATCGTTCGCTCGGCGTCTTCCTGATCGACAATCAGAACCATGCCGATCCCGCAGTTGAACACGCGATGCATTTCGGCGTCTTCCACGCCACCATGCTCTTGCAGCCAATCGAAAATCTTCGGACGTTGCCACGCTACGCTGAAAAGCGCGGCGTAGACGTTATCCGGCAAGACGCGCGGCACGTTTTCCGTCAATCCGCCGCCTGTGATGTGCGCCAGACCTTTGATTTTCACTTCCTTCATCAGCGCAAGCACAGGCTTCACATAAATGCGCGTGGGCGCCATCAAGGCATCGACCAACGGTCTGCCGTCGAAATCGGCATTCAAATCAGGTTTGACGCGCTCGAGAATTTTGCGAACCAGGGAATAGCCGTTCGAATGGGGGCCGCTAGACGCAAGTCCGATCACCGCATCGCCTACTTTGATCGTTTGGCCGGTGATAATGTCGGCTTTTTCCACCGCGCCGACGCAAAAACCCGCCAAGTCGTATTCGCCGGGCGGATACATGCCCGGCATTTCGGCCGTCTCGCCGCCGATCAGCGCACAGCCGGCTTGTTCGCAGCCTTGCGCAACCCCTTTGACGACGTCGGCCGCAACCGGCACGTCCAGCTTGCCGCAGGCGTAGTAATCCAGGAAGAAGAGCGGTTCCGCGCCTTGCACCAGTACGTCATTGACACTCATCGCCACCAGATCGATGCCGACGGTATCGTGGCGACCCAACGTGAAGGCCAATTTGAGTTTGGTGCCCACGCCGTCCGTGCTGGAGACGAGTACCGGCTCTTTGTATTTTTTCGACAGTTCGAACAAAGCGCCGAACCCGCCCAAACCACCCATGACTTCGGGGCGCATGGTGCGTTTGGCAAAGGGTTTGATCGCTTCGACGAGCGCGTCGCCCGCGTCGATATCCACACCGGCGTCGCGGTAGGACAGGGGGGGTTTGGGATTGCTCAAGAGGCCTCGAATTCAATTGGGGTCGACAAGCGGCGCCGGTGCGGGTTGAGAGCGCCCCGGCTTGCCGTTACATTACGCCGTTCCCGGCGCGCGGCGCCTGGACGCCGAAGTCGGCATTTTAGCGACTTAGATAGATCCGCATAAGGGTCGCGGTGCGCCGCCCTCGCCCCGCCCGCGTTTTCGTTCTCTTGAGGAGCCTCCCTAGTGACCCAGACCCCCATCAGCCGTGCCGAAGAAAGACAAAAATGGTGGTGGTTTGCCGTCGGGGCCTTGATTCTTCTACTGCTCTACTACTTGAGCCCCGTTTTGACGCCCTTCGTCATGGCCGGAGTGCTGGCTTATATCTGCCTGCCCATGGTGGAAAAACTATCCCGACGACGCGTTCCGCGCCCTCTTGCCGTCATTCTGGTGATTATTCTAGTGAGCGCGATTTTTATCGTGCTGCTGCTGGTGATCCTGCCCATGCTGATTAGGCAGGGCGTGACTCTCGCGCAGAGCATTCCCGGATGGCTCGATCGCTTGAATCAAGAATACATGCCTTGGATAAACGGCCGTCTGGGTACCGACATCGAACTGGACGCGGAAAGCATCAAGGAAACGGTCACCGATGCGCTTAAAAGCAATGAAGAAGTCGGTGAAAAGGCCTGGGCCACCTTGCGCATGGGCGGGTTGGGTCTGCTGGGCCTCTTCGCCAATCTGGTGCTGGTTCCGGTCGTAATGTTTTTTTTGCTGCGCGACTGGCACAGCTTCATCGCGCGCTTCGAACAGCTCATTCCGCGCGGTTGGCACGACAATGTATTGGCCTTTTTCCGCGAAGCGGACCACGCGCTAGGCCAGTATTTGCACGGTCAGGTACTGGTACTACTGGTAATGAGCGTGTTCTATACCGTGGGGCTATGGATCACCGGGCTCGATTACTTTTTGCCGATCGGCGTCGTGACCGGCCTCCTTACCTTTATTCCTTTCGTGGGCGCGACAGTAGGCTTCGTCCTCGCGACGCTGTCCGGGCTGATGCAGTTCGATGACAGCACGCGAATTCTGTGGGTATGGGGGGTGTTTTTCCTGGGGCAAGCCATCGAAGGCAATTTCGTGACGCCGCGC
>DATEEW010000252.1:0-5168 GCA_035280965.1 Burkholderiales bacterium | reverse complement strand
GAGACTGTGATTGCGCGTGCCTTTGCCGGTCATACCACCCCAGCCGTAGTCGCGCCAATAACGCTCGCAATCATCGCGGGTCATTTTGTCCGCGCGTTCCTTGGGCGGGGCGGCCATGCATTCTTCGATCTTTTCCTCCTGAACCACGCGCAGCTTGGACTCCCGCGCCTGCTCGCAGCGATCGTCCAATTCGCGAATGCGCGCGGCATCGTCGGGTTCTGCAGCCCACAAAGGGGCCGCCAGCGCACAGCAAAGTATCGCGATCCGCATTCCATGATTCATCATCCACTCCTTCTCCGCCGTCCGGCCGTGTTCAAATCAATGCCCGTCGCGGCGGGCTGGGTTATGGTGCATCCATGACGCTATTTACACTTCTTGATGCGCAGCTCGCCTTCGGCATGCAACCGCTCCTCGATCGCGCCTCGCTCGCCATGCAATCGGGCGAACGCATCGGCCTGGTCGGCCGTAACGGTACCGGTAAATCCACGCTACTGCATATTGTCGCCGGAAGGCAAGTTCTGGACGACGGCGAATTGCATCGACAGGACGGCTTGCGTGTCGCCTTTGTGGAGCAGGAACCGTCTCTGCCTTTGGCCGCCAGTTTGCGCGAAAGTTTGATTTCGCGGGGAGGTTTGACCGAGCTGCACGATGAACGCGATCGCTGGCGCATCGAGGCGCGCTTGAGCGAATACATGCATCGTTTCGGCCTGGAGATCGACGCTTCGATGGAGAGCTTGTCCGGCGGCGAACGTAAACGCGCCGCATTGGCGCTGGCCTTCGCGCTCGAACCGGATTTGCTGCTTTTCGACGAGCCGACCAATCACCTGGATATCGCGGGCATCGAATTGCTGGAAGAAACGCTGCTCAAAGTGCCGGCAACCATCGTCGTCACCCATGACCGCTTTTTTCTCGATCGCATCGCTACCCGAATCGTCGAACTGGACCGGGGCATTTTGCGCGCCTATCCAGGTAATTTCTCGGCCTACGAAAAGCTGAAAGCCGAGCAACTCGTCGCCGAGGATCTCGTCAATCGGCGCTTCGATAAATTCTGGGCGCAGGAAGAAGTGTGGATTCGCAAAGGCGTGGAAGCACGCCGCACGCGCAACGAAGGCCGGGTCAAACGTCTGGAAAGCCTGCGCCGTGACCGCAGCGCGCGGCGCGACCGCATCGGCAATGTGAAGCTCAATCTCGATTCCGGCGAACGCTCGGGAAAACTCGTTGCCGAATTGACCGGCGTGAGCAAGCATTTCGGCGAGAAGCGCATTGTCGAAAACCTCGACTTGCGCATCATGCGCGGCGACCGGCTCGCATTGGTCGGACCCAACGGCGCAGGCAAGTCGACGCTGATCAAACTCATTCTCGGACAACTCGAACCCGACGCCGGAAATATCCGCCTGGGGACGAATCTCGCCGTCGCCTATTTCGATCAAATGCGCGAACAGCTGGATCCGGAACGTTCGGTGGCCGATACCATCAGCCCCGGTTCCGAATGGATAGAGGTCAATGGCGGGCGCAAGCATGTGATGAGCTATCTCGCCGACTTTCTATTTTCGCCACGCCGCGTGAATTCGCCGGTGCGCATGCTCTCCGGCGGCGAGCGCAATCGGCTATTGCTCGCGCGCCTGTTCGCCAAGCCGGCAAACGTGCTGGTTCTCGATGAACCGACCAACGATCTCGATATCGAATCCTTGGAATTGCTCGAAGCCACCTTGCAAGAGTACGGCGGCACGTTGTTGTTGGTCAGTCACGATCGCGCCTTTCTCGACAACGTCGCAACGCAGACGCTGGCTTCCGAAGGCGATGGTATGTGGAAGGAATATGTGGGCGGCTATAGCGACTGGCTGGCACAGCGGTCGCAATCGCAAGCCATCGCGGAAAAGAACGCCACACCCACAGTATCGGGTTCTACGCGCGAGAAAGGCCGCGTTAAACTGAGCTATAAGGATCAACGCGAACTCGATGCGCTACCCGGCGAAATCGAAGCGCTGGAAAAAGAACAGTCCGCGCTCGCTGCGCGCATGAGCGACGCAGATTATTACAAGCAGGATGCCGCAACCATGCGTGCAGATCAGCAACGCGCTGAACAACTCGACACGTTGCTGATCAGAAAACTGGAGCGCTGGGAAGCGCTGGAAAAACTTAAGTCTTGAGCCTAGAGCAAGCTTAGTCATTCCCGGCCGCGGCGCAGCCGCGTGATCGGGAATCCAAGAATTTCGTCCGTACCATTGCCTGGATTTCCGCTTCCGCGGGAACGACGTGATTCATTCGCTCGAATGGATGAGCGCTTCGAATAACACGCGTTGGTCGACATCGTAGGCTTGCGCGACGACCGGGAACGCCACAACGCCGACGCATTTCATCCTAACGAACGGGGGCGTTTTTTCGCATGCAAACGCCACGGTTTTTTGCGAGGGGGCGCGCTTTTGTTAAGATTGACCGCCCCTTAAAGGATCCCCGTGATCACTATCACCAAAAGGCTGGAATTCGACGCCGGCCATCGCATTCCCGACCACCACAGCGTTTGCAGAAATTTGCACGGTCATCGCTATGCGCTCGAATTGAGCCTGGAGGGCGAATTGGGCGACACGCCCGGCAGCCCCGATCACGGCATGGTGATGGATTTTTCCCACGTCAAAGCCATCGCCAAGGAACATGTGGTCGATCCCTGGGATCACGCGTTCCTTGTTTACGAGCAAGACCGGGCGGTAGCGGAGTTTTTACGCGGGCTGCCCGACCACAAAACGGTGGTGCTGGACTGCATCCCGACCGCCGAAAACCTCGCCAAACGTGCATTTGACACATTGGCACCCCTGATTGAGCGCAAATACGGCAAAAACTTGCGCCTGCGCAAGGTACGCCTCTACGAAACGCCTAATAGTTGGGCTGAGTACGCTGCGCCATAGGCTCGGGCGAGCGGAAGTGCCGGATTAGGTGCCGAATAACGCTCTATTCCGCGGCTTGATTTTTAGGCCCTTCATGCAAGATGAGGGGTCAATATTGGAAACCCACGTCCCGCCGTGCTGTCGATACGCCCCGATTACAAAATTCTGCCCTTGCTCTGCGGTTGCGCCCTGGTCGCCCTCGGTGCCGCCACGATCTATGGATGGCTGAGTCAAACCCCTGTGCTGGTGCAGTGGTTTCCCGGCCTGATCGCCATGGTAGGCAACACAGCATTATGTTTCGCCTTAACCGGCGGCGCGCTCGTTTACGCCCATTTCAAGCCCACGCAGCACCGCGTTCCGCAGACCATCGCCGCCCTTGTGACCGTATTCGGTGTTTTAGTCCTGGGCGGCAAGCTATTGGGTTTCGACTCTGTCTTCGATCTGCCGGCCCTCCATGCATGGCTGAAGGACTCTAATCCTCGCCCCGGCCGCATGGCCTTAAATACCGTAGTCGGTCTGGCGGCGGCCGGTGTCGCGCTATGGCTCATTCACGCGCAGGAAAACAGCGCCTTGCGTACGCGTTTCACGGCCGGCCTGATCGCGGTGGTATTCGCAATTGGGCTCACCGGCTTTATCGGCCACGGCCTCGAATTGCATTTGCTGTTCGAGTGGTTCGAAAACCAGAGATTGGCTTTGCCGACCGCAGCCGGCATGTCGCTGCTCGGTTTGGGCTTGTGGGGCGCTTATTTGCGCGCAGCCGTTTCGCGCCGTGTTGCACCTATATCACCGGATAGACGCATCAATCTGATCGGCTCGCTAACGCTGATCATCGTGGCGCTCGCTACCGGCCTGGCCGGTTTTCTCATGTTGCAGGAACGCACGCGCGCGGAAATTGCGCGCGGCCTTTCCCAAGGCTTGGCGAACCACCTCGCCGGATTCGACAACGCGGTCGAACAACGCCGCAAAACGACTTACGTGCTGTCGCAAGACCCCCGTATGGTCGCTATCGCCAAGCAGGTCGGAAACCGCGACGATGCGCGCGAAAGCTTCCGCGCGCTGCTCGCTCTTCCCCTGGCGGACAACCTGCGTGCCGCGACCCTGCGCAGAGCGGATGGCTCGGCGACGATCGAGATCGGATCGCCCTTTGACACCGAAACGCTCACCGCCGAATTGGATGGCGATATTCCCGCGTTCCTGATCTGGGAAAAACAATATCTCCTGAAAACGCAGCAACCCGTTTACGACGCGCGCGGACGCTTGGTCGCCTATCTGGAGATCATCGAAGCGGCACCCGAACTGGATCGAATATTTTTGCCTCGCACGGGCTTCGGCGCCACCGGGGAATTGCGCGTATGTGTACTGCGCGAAGAACAGGCCCGATGTTTTCCGGGCAGCCAGCAGCCGCAGCTTTATAGCACGGAGGCAAGGCAAGCCGAGGCGATGTATCGCGCCATGAACGGCGAACGAGGCGAATATTCGGGCCCGGATTTTCGCGGCAATAGCGTCATCGCAGCATATGCGCCGCTGCCCGGCACCGGCCTTGGCATTGCACTGAAGCAGGACGCGACTGAAATCTACAAACCGATCGGCGACCGATTGAAATTTGCGTTCCCGGTCCTACTGCTGCTCGCCGCTGCCGGCGCGATATTGCTTCGCCTGCAAGTAAGACCGCTTACCAAACGTCTGGTGTTGTCGGAACAGAAAGCGCATCGCGCGATGTTGATGGCAGCCGCGAGCGATGAGCGCACGCAAGCGGTGCTATCGAACATCGGGGACGGCATCCTCATTTCCGACGGAACAGGCCGGATTGAAAGCGCGAACGGTGCCGCCTACGCGATATTCGGCTACACGGATAAGGAGTTGGTGGGGCGCAATCTCGATATATTGCTGATCGATCCATCGATCGAGCATAACGACCGCGCCCTTTCGAATTACATCGCAGGCGATTCGCACAAAATAGTGGATCAAGGACCGGTCTTCCGCGAAGGACTGCACAAGAGCGGCAAACGCATCCCGCTCGAAATTTCAGTAAGCCACGTATGCCATGGCGAAGAAGTGCGTTTCGTCGGCATCATGCGTGACATTTCAGCCCGCCTTGCAGCGGAAGTGGCGCTGCACGCAGAAAAAGAGCGCTTGCATGTGACCTTGCAGTCCATCGGTGACGCCGTGATTACCACCGACACCCAAGCTCGGATCACCTATCTGAATCCCGCCGCCGAAAAAATGACCGGCTGGTGCAACGGGGAGGCCGTAGGTCGTTCAACGAGCGAAGTGTTCCGCATCGTT
>DATEEW010000251.1:0-3410 GCA_035280965.1 Burkholderiales bacterium | reverse complement strand
GCGCCTTGATGGCGATTTCGCGGTTCGTGCTCAAAACGCTTCCGGGTATCGATCGGCCAGCCATCATTACCGTACTGCCCTCGATGGTTGGACAGACCTATATGCTCGACCTGGGTGCTAACGTGGATTGCACCCCCGAGCATCTGCTGCAGTTCGCCTTGATGGGCGCCTCTCTGGTGTCGGCAGTGGAGCATAAGGATCGTCCGACAGTAGGATTGCTGAATATCGGTGAAGAAGCTATTAAGGGGAACGAGGTGGTGAAGCGTGCGGCAGACTTGCTGCGCGCCACCGATTTGAACTTCATCGGCAATGTCGAGGGAGACGGAATTTATAAAGGCGCCGCGGACGTGATCGTATGCGACGGATTCGTAGGCAACGTCGCATTGAAGACTTCCGAGGGCATGGCGCAAATGCTCGCCAGTTTTTTACGTGAAGCCTTTAAAAAGAATTTGTTTACCCGTTTGCTCGCACTGATCGCTTGGCCGGCGCTCGCAGCATTCAAGCATCGCGTCGATCACCGTCAGTACAATGGCGCTTCGCTGCTGGGTCTGCGCGGTATCGTGGTGAAGAGCCACGGTTCCGCGGATCAGGTTGCATTCGAGCGGGCCATTGAAAGAGCGGCCGAAGAAGTTCGCAATGACGTTTTGGCCCGAATCGGCCAGCGTTTTGCGATTCTGGAGACACAGTGATTTATTCTCGCATTATCGGTACCGGCAGCTACCTGCCTTCGCGCGCCGTCACCAATCACGATCTGGCGCAACGCATGGACACTTCGGACGAATGGATTGTCGCGCGGACGGGTATCAAGCAGCGGTATATAGCCGAAGAAGGACAGACCACTAGCGATCTGGCCCTGCCTGCTTGTCAGACCGCGATGAAAGCGGCCGGCGTCCAGCCCGAAGAAGTTGATTTGATTATCGTGGCAACCTCGACGCCCGATATGGTTTTTCCCAGTACCGCTTGTTTGCTGCAAAACAAATTGGGGATCACGGGCTCCATCGCTTTCGATATGCAAGCCGTATGCAGCGGCTTTGTCTATGCTTTAGCGACCGCCGATAATTTTATTCGTGCCGGCCAGGTGAAGTGCGCATTGGTGATCGGGGCCGAAACGATGTCGCGTATTGTCGATTGGAATGATCGGGGCACATGCGTTCTGTTTGGCGACGGTGCCGGTGCGGTAGTTCTCGGCGCTTCCGACAAGCCCGGTATTCGGGCCACGGCTTTGCATGCAGACGGTAGCTATGCCGATATCTTGTCGGCGCCGGGCAGCGTCTGCGGCGGCAAAATCACGGGCGACCCCTTGATCAAAATGGATGGGCAAGCGGTCTTCAAATTTGCCGTGCGCGTTCTGGATGAAGTGGCGCGCGAAACACTGGAAAAAGCGCAACTGCAAATGTCTGATATCGATTGGTTGATTCCGCATCAGGCCAATGTGCGCATTCTGGAATCCACCGCCAAAAAAATGGGCATCGCGTCCGATCGCGTCGTCGTGACAGTCGATCGACACGCTAATACTTCCGCCGCTTCCATTCCTCTCGCGCTGGACCTTGCAGTGCGCGACGGTCGCATCAAAAAAGGCGAACGCGTCATGATGCTGGGCGTCGGCGGCGGGTTTACCTGGGGCGGCGTCCTCGCCGAAATGTAATCGGAAGCGTGTAGAGATATATGAAATTCGCAATGGTTTTTCCCGGACAGGGCTCTCAATCTGTCGGTATGCTTGCTGCGTATGGCGATAGTGCCGCTGTACAAAAAGTGGTGGCGACAGCCTCGGATGTTCTACAGCAGGATATTGGCAAGTTGATTGCCGAAGGCCCGGCCGAAGAATTGAGCCGTACGGTTAACACCCAGCCCGTTATGCTGACTGCGGGCTATGCCGCGTATTGCTTGTGGCGTGAGTTAGGTGGACCCGAACCGAGTGTCGTTGCTGGCCATAGTCTGGGCGAATACGCGGCGTTGGTCGTTGCCGGAGCTATTCGTTTCGAGGACGCCTTGCCTTTGGTGCGTTTTCGCGCCCAAGCCATGCAGGAGGCAGTGCCGCAGGGGACAGGCGGAATGGCCGCCATTCTTGGTATCGACGATGAATCGGTAAAAGCTGCTTGTGTCGAAGCGGCGCAAGGCGAGGTGGTGGAGGCGGTAAATTTCAATTCGCCCGGTCAAGTCGTCATCGCGGGGCATGCCAGCGCCGTGCAGCGGGCCATGGATGTAGCCAAACAAAAAGGCGCCAAGCGTGCTGTTGCTTTGCCGGTGAGCGCACCCTTTCATTCATCGTTATTGGCTCCTGCCGCCGCTCGCCTGAAAGAGTATTTAGCTAGCGTAGAAGTCAATGCGCCACGTATTCCGGTGATCCACAATGTTGATGTGCAAACTCATGCGAGCGGTGATGAAGTGCGCGCAGCTTTGGTTGCGCAAGCGGATCACGCCGTCCGATGGGTGGAAACCATTCGGGCCATGGCCGCGCAGGGCGTGACTCATGTGGCCGAATGCGGTCCCGGCAAAGTCCTCGCACCGTTGTCCAAACGGATAGCGGACGGTGTGCAAGGATTCGCGCTTGCGGATCGTCCCGGCATCGAGCAGGGCGTCGCCATATTGAAAGAGGGAAATTGAGCATGCTGTCGGGTCAAATCGCCCTGGTTACCGGCGCTTCGCGCGGTATTGGTCGTGCGGTGGCGGTAGCCCTGGGCAAAGCGGGCGCTACGGTGATCGGAACCGCCACTTCGGACGAGGGCGCAAACGCTATTACCGAGGCGTTGGTCGAAGCGCAAATCAAAGGGCGTGGCCTGAAATTGAACGTTAACGATGTCGAATCGATTGAGCAGACGATCGTCGCCATCGAAAAAGAATTCGGCGCGGTATCGATTCTGGTCAACAACGCCGGCATTACGCAGGACAATCTGCTGATGCGGATGAAGGACGCGGAATGGGACGCGGTGATCGATACAAACCTTAGATCGGTTTTCCGGTTCTGCCGCGGGGTGCTGCGTGGCATGATGAAAGCCCGTGCCGGTAGGATGATCAATATCACGTCCGTAGTGGGCGCCAGCGGCAATGCAGGCCAAGTAAATTACTCGGCCGCCAAGGCGGGAATCGCAGGCTTGACGCGGTCTCTTGCGCGCGAGATCGGCAGCCGCGGTATTACCGTGAATTGCATCGCGCCCGGCTTTATCGATACTGATATGACGCGCGCGTTGCCCGAAGCGCAGCGCGACGCTTTGCTTACCCAAATTCCTTTGGGTCGTCTTGGACGCCCGGAAGATATTGCTGCGGCGGTGGTTTTCCTGGCTTCGCCGGGTGCCGCGTATGTAACTGGCACGACTTTGCATGTCAATGGCGGCATGTACATGAATTGATTTGCGCATGGTGCGCATTAGCGGGCGGGCAGAGGTAGTTCTGCTACAATCCGCCCCGCTTGA
>DATEEW010000250.1:0-6302 GCA_035280965.1 Burkholderiales bacterium | reverse complement strand
GATGATGTTGTCACATAAACCATCGCCGAAAGCACCGCCGAGGAAATTCCTGAAGGAATTCCACAATCCGCCTTCCGCTGTCCCGACACCAGGCACGTAGAGGGTTAAGTGGTCGTTACCGCGCAAATCGTCCACGAGACGATAAAGGCGATAGACGTTCGTACGATCGGCAGGCGTGTTCCAGGTGCCGTCGAAAAAGATGGCGATATTTTTCATGTTGTCGTTATTGTTATGGAAGTGCGTATCTTATTGAGCTTTGCGGCTGAACGGAAGTCGGTCTTAGGCATAAACCGAAATGTTGCGCCGAAGAGTTGAGCTGTCGACAAGCCGCTGACAAGGAGAAAAGATGGATCTCGATCCGCTGTTGCTCTCCCGTTTGCAATTCGCTTTTCTGATCGCCTTTCATTTTCTGTTGCCGGCATTCACCATCGGCCTGGCTTCCTATATCGCCGTTCTCGAAGCTTTGCATTGGCGCACCGGCCGCGAAGCCTACCTGCGCATTTCGGTGTTCTGGACGCGGATTTTTGCGCTGTCTTTCGGCATGGGGGTCGTTTCGGGCATTGTCATGCCTTTTCAGATCGGCACGAACTGGAGCCGCTACGCCGAACAGACGGCCAATATCATCGCTCCGCTGATGGGCTACGAAGGTTTGACCGCGTTCTTTCTGGAAGCGGCCTTTCTGGGAATTCTGTTATTCGGTCGCGCGCTTGTGCCCAAGTGGGCGCACTTCGCCAGTGCGATTATCGTTGCGCTAGGCACTCTCTTTTCCGCTTTCTGGATTCTTGCGGCGAACAGTTGGATGCATACGCCTTCGGGTTTCGAGATTGTAGGGGGACAATTCGTCGCCACGGATTGGTCCGAAGTGATTTTCAACCCTTCTTTTCCCTTCCGCTTTGCGCACACGGTCTCGGCCGTTTACTTGACCACCGCGTTCACAGTGATCGGCGTCGGCGCCTACTATTTGCGGCATGGGCGACATGTCGTCGAATCGCGGATCATGATCGGCATGGGTTTGCTGCTGGGGGCGGTGCTGCTGCCTATGCATGCGGTGATCGGCGATTTGCACGGGTTGAACAGCCTGGAACACCAACCCGCAAAAATCGCCGCAATGGAAGCGATCTGGGACGGAGGACCGGAACAAGCCGCGGTGCTGTTTGCGCTGCCGGATGAAAAGAACGAAAGCAATCGCGCGGAAATTTCAATTCCAAAACTGGCCAGCCTCTATCTGACGCACGATACCCAAGGTGTGGTGCAGGGCTTGAAGGATTTTCCGCCGGCCGAGCGACCGCCCGTGCTGCCCGTGTTTTTCGGTTTCCGCATCATGATCGCAATGTGGCTGTTGATGGTCTTGCTGACCATCTGGGGCGGCGTGCTCGCCTTGAGGGGCCGGCTCGCCACGTCGCCGCGTTTCTTGCGCGTCGCCACCTGCTGCATCCCGACCGGATATATCGCGGTGACTGCGGGGTGGATAACAACCGAAGTGGGACGGCAACCCTGGGTTGTGTATGGCCATATGAAAACCGCGGAGGCTGTATCGCCGTCAATCACTGGCGCCGATGTGGCCGTATCGCTATTGCTCTATGTGATCGTCTACGCCCTCATTTTCGGTTCCGGGCTGTATTACCTGGTGCGGTTGGTCCGTAACGGGTTGCCGGAGGATTTGCCGCATCCAACCCCCACGCAACGACCCGCGCGCCCGCTGTCGGCCGCCACGCAAAAAACGGGAGGAAATTGAAATGGCGCTCGATCTCGTTCCGATCTGGACGGTCATTCTCGCGATCGCGGTAATCATGTACGTATTACTCGATGGTTTTGATCTCGGTGTCGGCATGTTGTTCATGCTCGCCGCCGGCGAGAGCGAACGCGACCTGATGATGAACTCAGTCGCGCCTGTATGGGATGGCAACGAGACCTGGTTGGTGATGGGCGGCATCGGCCTTTATGCAGCCTTTCCGCTGGCCTTCGGCATTTTGATGCCCGCGCTTTATTTTCCGATTCTGTTCATGTTGCTCGGCTTGATTTTTCGCGGCGTCGCTTTTGAATTCCGCCCCACTTCAGGCGACAACAAACGGCGTTGGGACTGGGCTTTTTGCATTGGGTCCCTGGTCGCCACTTTCGCTCAAGGCTGCGTGCTTGGTAATTTCGTGCTCGGCTTTGACGTGCAAAACGGCCGCTTCGTCGGCAACAGTCTCGATTGGTTGCATCCTTTTGTGCTGGCAGTCGGACTCGGGTTGATTTTCGGTTATGTACTGCTGGGCGCGACATGGCTGGTGATGAAAACGGAAGGGGACTTGCAAGCCTGGGCGCGACGCGCATCGCGCTACGCCTTATGGGGCGTGCTGGCGTTCATCGGCATGGTGAGTATCGTCACGCCCTTGATCGATACGAGCATCGCGGCACGTTGGTTCGATTGGCCGAATACTCTATGGCTCGCACCGATTCCGATTCTCACGCTGTTATGCGCGTGGTCGGTGTGGCGCAGTCTGAATAGTCGGCGCGAAGCATGGCCCTTCTTCGGTTCGATGGGCCTTTTTCTACTTTGCTACCTCGGTCTAGGGATCAGCTTGTTCCCGTACATCGTGCCGCGACACCTCACACTGGCCGAGGCGGCGAGTGCGCCGCAAGCACAAGCCTTCCTGCTGATCGGCACACTTTTTCTGTTGCCGATCATTCTCACCTACACGGGTTGGTCCTACTGGGTGTTTCGCGGCAAAGTGAAAGCCCATATTGGCTACCACTAAGCGGCTATCACTGCGCGGCCATTACTGAGCCCTACGGGCCAGGCCGCTTACTCCTGGAAGGCTTCCGCACGTTTGCGCCGAATCGCAGGCGCAGCGATCACGATTAGAAGCAGAACCGCAACGATCAACAACGTAGCGCTGATCGGACGAGTGAAGAAAACCGAAGCATCGCCGCGCGACAGTTGCATGGCGCGACGCAGATTCTCTTCCATCATCGGTCCCAGGATGAAACCGATGATCAACGGCGCCGGTTCGCATTCGAGTTTGTAGCAAACATAGCCGAGCACGCCGAAGCCCGCCATCAGGAACACGTCGAAGGCACTATTGTTGAGCGTATACACGCCGATGCAACAGAAAGTCAGAATCGCCGGATAAAGCAGCCGGTAAGGCACGGTGAGCAATTTAATCCAAATGCCGATCAGGGGCAGATTGAGCACGACGAGCAGCAGGTTGCCCAACCACATGCTGACGATCATGCCCCAGAACAACTCCGGTCTTTCGGTCATCACCGTCGGTCCGGGCACGATGCCTTTGAGAATCATCGCGCCGATCATCAAGGCCATTACGGGGTTGGAAGGAATACCCAGCGTAAGCAAGGGAATGAAAGAAGTCTGCGCGCCGGCATTGTTTGCCGCTTCGGGAGCGGCGACGCCGCGAATATCGCCTTGGCCGAAATTGGTGGGCGGCCGCGCCGTTTTTTTCTCGACCGTATAAGCCGCAAAGGAGGCGAGCAACGCGCCGCCACCAGGCAGAATGCCGAGTGCCGAACCCAAGCACGTGCCGCGCAGAATCGAGGGTATACAGAGCCTGAAATCTTCGCGCGAAGGCAGCAGTCGTCCGACTTTGGCAACAAAGATATCGCGTCGATCGCCCTGTTCGACGTTGACCAGGATTTCGGCAATGCCGAATAAACCCATGGCGAGCGTGACGAACTGAATCGTTTCCGCTAATTCGGGAATATCGAAATTGAATCGCGAAACGCCGGAAGATACATCCGTGCCAACCATGCCGAGCAATAACCCCAGCACGACCATCGCAATCGCTTTGAGTAGCGGTCCATGTGCGAGTACCACGGCCGCGACGAGACCCAGCACCATAAGAGAAAAATAATCCGCTGCGCCGAACTTCAGCGCCAATTCAGCGAGCGGCGGTGCAAATAGCGCAATGATGACGGTCGAGACACATCCGGCGAAAAACGAGGCGATAGCCGCCATGCCCAATGCCGGGCCCGCGCGACCCATACGCGCGAGTTTGTATCCGTCCAGCGCGGTAACAACCGATGCCGACTCACCGGGCAGGTTCACCAGAATCGCGGTAGTGGAGCCGCCGTACTGGGCACCGTAATAAATGCCCGCCAGCATGATCAGCGCCGCAATCGGCGGCAGCGTGAATGTGACCGGCAGCAACATGGCTATGGTTGCAGTAGGGCCAAGGCCGGGCAGCACGCCGATCAAGGTGCCAAGCAAGACGCCTATAAAGCAGTACAGGGCGTTCTCGAGCGAAAAAGCGACGGAAACACCTAAAGCGAGGTTATCGAGTAACTCCATGCGTCACCTATTCCCACGGCCACAGTTTGAACGGAAGGCCGAGCCCGTAATGAAACACGAGCACCGAGAAGACTGCCAAGAACACCGAGAGCGGCAGAATCGCTTTGATCTGCGGACGTCCGCCGGCAAGCATGGAGATCACTACCAGCGTCAAGATGGAAGCAATCAAGCCGACCGGCCTGAGCATCACGCCAAAAAGAATGAGCGAGACGATCATCACGATCAAGGGTCGGAAGTGGAACGTGGGCACCGCGTCCCCGGTTAACACGAAGCCGCGAAACACAAGCATCAGGCCCAGAATCGCGAGCAAAACGCCCAGTATGGTGGGGAAGTAAGCGGGACCCATGCGGACAGCCGTGCCCATGGGGTAGTTTTGCGCGACCCAGGCAAAACCCACGCCGATCGCAACAAACATCACCCCGGCCCAGAAATCTTTGGGGGCTGTTATTCGCATGCAATATTCTCCTCGCCGGCAATTGTGCCACAGCGGGGCGACGAATCGGACGTTGTTTGCGGGGCCAATCCCACGCAGGGAACAGCCTCAGACGAGGCCGTGTTGCTGCAACTCGTCGTGCAGTTCGCGCTGACGATCGAAATAATCGACCAGGCGTTTGGATGTAAAACGCAGACGTTGCGATAACAGTAGCGAAAGCTCCATCAGCACTTTTGCACCGAGCATAGGTTGCTGCGTGAGCACATGTGCGAGGCTGTCGCGCGTGATGATGCAAATCGTGGTCGGTTCACGCGCGACGCAGGTTGCAAATCGCGGCTCGCCATCCAGCATCGACATCTCGCCCACAGTCTTGCCCGGACCGACTACCGCGAGCACGCGCGACACTTCACGCGAATCGCATCTGGATACTTCGATACGACCGGTCACCACGACCAGCATGAAGTCGCCCGAATCACCCTCGGTAATGATTGTTTGCCCCGGCTGTACGCGGTACGCGCGCATGAAATGCCCGAGCAGGCGGATTTCGGCAAGAGAGAAATTTTCCAGAAGCGGTGACTGCGGCGCCATCCGATGCAGCGTGGAGGCGAATTGCGTGCCCTCGCCCAGGTATTCGAGTTTCTCTAAGTAAGATTCGGTAATTGCTGTCATGGGTATTTGGCCGCTGAACTTTGCATTCATCATATGCATAAGCGGCAGTTGAAACGAGGGGCGCCGATTTCCCGATAGGACATATTCCCGGGCGCAACACGGCAGGCCCGCCGACCGTCCGGATGACGGTCGACAACCCGGAATACCTTAGCCTTTGGCGCGAACCACGCGACGTTGCCGGACCGCTTGCGCCAGGCGGCGCAGCACCTTGGAGGTATCGTCCCAGCCGATACAAGCATCGGTAATGCTCTGCCCGTAAACGAGCTCTTTGCCGGCAACCAGATCCTGCCGCCCTTCTTTCAAGTGCGACTCGATCATCATGCCGAAAATCCGCTCTTCGCCGCCTTCGATCTGCTGGGCGACTACTTCCGCAACCTGGATCTGGCGCTCGTACTTCTTCTCGCTATTGGCGTGCGATGCATCGATCATTAGACGTTGCGCCAAGCCTGCCGTAGCCAAGTCCTTGCACGCGGCCTCGACGCTTGGGGCGTCGTAGTTGGGATGCTTGCTGCCGCCACGCAGAATGATGTGGCAATCCTCATTGCCGTTGGTCGAAACGATGGCCGAATGACCCGCCTTCGTAACGGAGAGGAAGTGGTGCGGTGACGAAGCGGATTTGATCGCGTCGACTGCGATCCGCACATTGCCGTCGGTGCCGTTTTTAAATCCGACCGCGCAGGACAGTCCCGAAGCCAATTCGCGATGGACTTGCGATTCGGTCGTGCGCGCGCCGATGGCGCCCCAACTCACCAGGTCCGCGTAATACTGCGGGGTGATCATATCCAAGAATTCTGTGCCTGCCGGCATGCCCGACTCATTGAGTTCGAGCAGCAACTCGCGCGCTATGCGCAAGCCCTTGTTGATTTGAAAGCTGCCGTCCAGATCGGGATCGTTGATCAGTCCCTTCCAGCC
>DATEEW010000249.1:0-2232 GCA_035280965.1 Burkholderiales bacterium | reverse complement strand
GGTCTGGCTTTGTCTGCCGATCTTGTTAGGATTGCTCTCGCGCACGAATTCTGTATTTGCCGTGGCGAAGTCTTCGCCATAAGTCGTAATGACGGTGTTTTTCAATAGGCGTTTGAGGCCGGCCGGCGAGCGTGCTTTTCGGAAAGCCTGAATGGCGGCGTAACCGTATAGACTTTCAGTGACGCCGTAGCGGATGGTGTGTTTGGAGGACCAAAACATGTCGTCCAATACCTTGACGTTGTTGTCGACCAGCGCCTCTTCGTAGCGTGCGAAAGCTGCCTGCACTTCCACCAGCACGCGTGGGATATTGATGTCTTCAATCATAAGCGCTCGCTGCCAACGGCGCAGCACACACGCCCATGGTCTCCAAGTAATGTGCGACGCGTAACGCGATGTCTTCGCGCCAGGGAGCGGCGATGAGTTGCACGCCGAGTGGTAAACCAGCTTTCGCCACGGGTGCCGCGACCACGGGCAAGCCGATGAAGGAAATGGGCTGAGTCAGCAAACCCATGCTCGGACGCAAAGGCAAAGTCTGACCGTGCAGTTCCAGGTTTTCTTGCCCCAAGGGCGTGGCCGGTACAGGCGTCGCGGGGGCGATGATCAGGTCCACATCTTTGAAAATTTCCAGGACGCGTTCGCGATACCAATTGCGAAAACGCTGTGCTTGATACACCCACGCAGCCGGCGTCAGCACGCCGGCGATCAATCTGTCGCGCGTATTGGGATCGAAATCGTCGGGGCGCGTGCGCAAATCGGGCAAGTGAAGCGCACCACCTTCGCTGGCGGTGATCAAAAAGGCTGCCGCGCGTGCGCGATGCGCTTGTGGAATCTCGACCGTACGCGTCGCCCCTAGCGCTTGCGCGACATCGGCAACCGCCTCGCGCGCCTCCATGCCCGCATAGTCGTGAAAATAAGCGCTTGCTACCGCGATGCGCAGACCTTCGATGCCGCGCAGAAGTTGCGGGAATGCCAAGTCCACTCCACGTTGCGCGCAGGCGTGATCTTGAGCATCGGCATATTGAAGCGCGTCGTAGCACGCAGCCAGATCTTCGGCGCTACGCGCGAAAGGGCCCAGATGATCGAGGCTAGCGACGAAAGGATAGGTTCCCCATCGCGAAAGGCGTCCGAAAGTCGGTTTCAAACCAAAAATGCCGCAGAGTGAGGCGGGTACTCGGATCGAACCGTTCGTGTCGGATCCCAGCGTGAGCGGCGCCAAACCGCCCGCTACGGCCGCCGAACAACCGCCGGAAGAGCCGCCGGCTGTGCGATTGGTATCGTGCGGATTGCGGCAGGGACCGTAATGCGTATTTTCGGTGGTGAAACCATATGCGTATTCGTCCATATTCAACGCACCGAGCAAAATCGCGCCCGAGTGTTTCATGCGCTTGACCAGCGTCGCATCTTCAATGGCCGGTGCGCGGTCGCGGTTGATTTTCGAGCCTGCGAGGGTGACCAGACGTTCAACGTCGTAAAGATTCTTCACTGCATAGGGCACCCCCGCCAGTGGCGGTAGCGTCTCGCCTCGCGCGCGCTGCGCGTCTACCGCGTGAGCCTCCGCAAGCGCGCGCTCCGCCGTTACATCGGTGAAACTGTTGTATTGATGGTCCTTGGCTTCGATCCGTTCAAGCATGTGGCGCGTGAGTTCCGTCGCGCTCAATTCGCCCTGTCGTATAGCTCGCGCCGCTTCCAGCGCGCCAAATTCGAATTCATTCATGTCTGAACACGGGGGCGGGTTCTACGCTTTCATCAAGCACAAATTCGTTTACGAGCGCGGCCAGCGCGGCAATGCGCTGCAGGTTCTGCATAACGCCTGGTTCTTGAGCAGAGGAAATGGAAAGTTGCAGCAGCGCCGCAGAAGATTGCATCTGCGCTCGCAGGGTATCCGCGTCTGGAATCATAGTTTTTCCGACAATGAGAAGTGACAGGCCACTTGGTGTTGCGACTCGACTTCGCGCAACGTCGGCATTTCTGTGTTGCAACGCCCGCCGCTGCGGTCGCAACGACCGTAGAAACGGCAGACGTTCGGATCAGGATCGATGGGCGAGCGCGCTTCGCCGTCAAGGCGAACCGCCTCATGTTCGCTTTGCCCGGGAATGGCGGCAATGAGCGCTCGCGTATAAGGGTGTAAAGGATTGCGGAACACTTCTTCCGCGGGTCCCGACTCGACGATTTTGCCCAAATACATGACGAGCACCCGATTACATAGCAGCCGCACGACATTGAGATCGTGCG
>DATEEW010000248.1:0-6242 GCA_035280965.1 Burkholderiales bacterium | reverse complement strand
GAAAGACGCTCATTGTTCCGCGCGTTTGTGTTTGACGCGCATATGCGCGCCCATGATCGCAGCCGGCAGCGCCAGAATGAGCGAAGAGATATGTAACCAGAGTGCCGTTTCACTGCCGAGAAGCTGCACAAGCACTTCACCCGAGACTAGCGAGGCGATACCCAAATACAGTCCGTGTCGATATTCGAGGTGATTGGCTACGCGCGCCGCCACATAACCCCCTATCGCGGTGAAGATTGCCCCGCTGAACAGCCCGAAGACCTGATAGGGCGCGTCCGAGAAGGTGGCGATGATGGCTTCTTCGTTCAAACCCTGCGCGGCGAGGAGCATTCCGTAGATGATGGATGCGAGCAGCGAAAATACAAGCGTGCCGCCAATATCGGCGGCCAGGCCGAGCGCAATCGCTTTCCATGTCGCGCCTCGCGTATTCGAACGCGGATCCCGCACGGGGGAATTTGGGGGTCTATAAGGATTGTTCATCCTAGCGTCGCGATGCCGTAGCGGTTGCGCAGCTTGTTCATGCATTCTTGCAGAGAATCAATCAGGGAATGGGGTTGATCCACGCTCAGCCGCAAGTCGGTCACTACGCCGTCGTTGAGGCCGTAAATCCAGCCGTGCACCGTCAAATCCTGGTTGCGCGACCAAGCATCCTGCACCACCGTGGTCTGGCATACATTCACCACTTGCTCCACCACATTCAATTCGCAAAGCAGATCGGTGCGCTGTTCCGGTTGCACGGATTCCATCGCGGCGCGATGACGAAAGTGCACGTCTTGCACATGGCGCAACCAGTTGTCCACCAGACCTACTTTCGCGCCCTCGAGCGCGGCACGCACGCCGCCGCAACCGTAATGGCCCACAACGATAATGTGCTTCACCTTCAACATGTCGACGGCGAATTGAATGACCGACAGACAATTGAGATCGGTATGCACCACCAGATTGGCGACATTGCGATGCACGAACATTTGGCCCGGCAGCAGGTCGACGATTTCAGTTGCCGGCACTCGGCTGTCGGCGCAGCCGATCCATAAATATTCCGGCGCTTGCAAGTGCGCCAGCCGCTCGAAAAATTGCGGATCGGACGCGCGCATGCGTTGTGCCCACGCGCGGTTGTTCTCAAATAAATGATCTAGGGTGGTCATGGAGTGGGAAAGGCGGCCTACGAAGCGGTGAAGCGAATTGTAAAGGAAAGTCGCTGTAGGGCCTCAGGTGGGTAGATTGCGCGGTTTGCGCGGTGCGCGGGAGAACAGCTTGTCGTATAGACCGAGCGGCAGTATGCGCAATACACGGGCGACACATGCCATTTGCCAGGGCACGATTGCGTAGCGGTGGCCGAGTTTGATGACGCGCGCGATTCGCCGTGCCGCCTCGGGTGCGCTCAACAGGAAGGGCATGCGATAAGCATTTACCTGCGTCATGGGCGTGTCCACATAGCCTGGACACACAGTCAATACCTCTACGCCGCTGCCGCGCAAGTCGAGGCGCACGCTTTCCAGCCAGGCAATGAGCGCGGCCTTGGACGCCGAATAGGCGCTGCTGCCTGCAAGTCCGCGAATTCCGGCCACGCTGGCGATGCCCACCAGTTTGCCGCTGCCGCGCTCGCGCATCGGTGTAATGAAAGGCTGAAAGGTGTGCGCGACCCCGCACACGTTTGTGCGCAATGTGCGCTCGAGCACGGGCAAATCTTCCTCCAGTGCCGGATCGATGCCGACCGAAATGCCTGCGTTGGCGATGACCAGATCAGGCGTGCCGTAGTGCGCGTTGAAGTCCATGCAGGCGATTTGCATCGATGACGCATCGCCCACGTCGACCGAATAGATTCGAAGTCTTTCGCCGAACGTGTTGATGAGGTTTGCGAAGCGCGTTGCGTCGCGGGCCACCGCGCCCACGATCGCGCCTTGGGTGAGATAGTGTTCGACCAGCGCGGCGCCTAGCCCGCTGGAGCCGCCGGTGATGAATATGCGCGGCGCCACTTGCGGGCGGCGCTTATTTCTTCGCCGGCGTTTTGGCGGCGCGGACGCGCTCGACGAGCTGATTAACCGTCTGCATCATCGCTTCGGGGGTGCGCAGATTCGCCATTTCCACCACATAACGGCCATCGACAACAATGGTCGGAACGCCGTTGGCCTGCGACATGTCGAAAAATTGCGAGGCGCGCTTGATTTTGCTTTCCACCGCAAAAGAGTTTTCCATGGCGCGATATTTCTGCACATCGACATTCTGGCGGCTCAGCCAATCGTCCAGTTGCTGTGCATTGTTGAGACGCAGATGTTCGAGCTGGACCGCGTCGAACAGGGGCTTGTGTAATTTCGCTTGCAAGCCCATTGCTTCGAGCGCGTAAAAGGTGCGCGACGCGGCTTTCCACACTTCGTTGGCAGGAGCGGGAATGCGTTTAAACACCACATCCGAAGGTGCTTGCGTAACCCATTTCTGCAGATGGGGTTCCAGTGCATAACAGTGCGGGCAGCCGTACCAGAAGTATTCAACAACTTCGATTTTCCCTGGGGAGTCGGTGGGGATGGGCGATTTCAGTTCCACAAACGCCGGCCCTTCTGCAAAAGCCAAGGCGCTCAGCAGCATCAAAGCGAATCCGGCGGATAGACGTTTCAGCATTCGAATCTCCTCTTTGGGGCGGCTGCAGGCAGCCCTCATGCGCGACAACGGATGGCCGCGCCTGCGCGTTGACCCTGCGCAGGGCGTTTTTGTTTCAAAAAGCTACGGAAGTGTCATTTCAGGAAGCTCTGATCGGACTGGTCCTCAAATCAGCTATTCCTCAATCTTTACGCGACTTCACCAGGGAAGCACTAATGCCATTTTGTGCCAAGGTATGCCGGACGCGATTGATTTCCTCCAAGTCCGTGTAGGGACCCATCCGCACGCGGTACAGCGTGCCCTTGTCCTGTATGTGCGCGGGCTCGACGCTCGCTTCCAGTCCGAGAAGAGCGAGACGGGCTTTTAGCGCGTCGGCATCCGTCGGGCTCTGGAAAGCCCCCGCCTGCACAAGATAGGGCTCTTTGCTGCCTTCCCCTTTGGGCGCCACCTTCGCTTGTTGCTGCAACTCCTTTTCGCTGACCGGGACTTCCTGCCCTGGAAGGATGCGATAGAAGTCGAAACGCTTTTCCTCGGCGGTCGGTTTGGTTGGCTTATCGGGTTGCGGCAGCGTAATTTTCTTATCTGCGATCCGCTCCGGCGTTTTACCGAAAGGCAGCGGCATTTTGCTCACATACAGCGCGATGCCGACCGCGATCAACAGCCCCAAGGCGAGACCGATAAAAATGCCCAGCAGCGTATTGCCGCGCGCTTTGCGTTTGGCGGATTTGGATTGCGGCTTGTAATTCATCTTGCTCCGGCTGCCTACATTTTTTCCGGGGCGCTGACGCCCAAAAGCGCGAGACCGTTGCGCAACACCTGCCTCGCAGCCACGATCAGCGCAAGTCGCGCGCGCTTCAGCGCTTCGTCTTCGACCAGGATACGCTCTGCATTATAGTAACTGTGAAACTCGCCGGCCAAGTCACGCAAATAAAACGCGATCTGATGCGGCGAGAATTCGCGTGCGGCCAACTCCAGCATATCGGGAAAGTCCGCGAGTTTGGTGAGCAGTGCGAGCTCCCGCTCGCTAGTCAGCGGTGAAAGATTGGCGTTCTCCAAGCTTTCCGCATCGCCACTGCCGCCTTGCTGTTTCCATTGCTCCAGAACGCGACAAACACGCGCATGCGCGTATTGCACGTAGTACACCGGATTCTCTTCGCTCTGCGACTTGGCCAAGTCGATATCGAAAACGAATTCGGTATCGGACTTGCGGGACACCAGGAAGAAGCGCACCGCGTCGCGTCCCACCTCGTCGATCAGATCGCGCACGGTGACGTAGCTGCCGGCGCGTTTGGAAATCTTCACTTCCTCGCTGCCTCTCATCACTGTCACCATTTTATGCAGCACATAGTCCGGATATCCGGCGGGAATGCCGATGTTCAGCGCCTGCAGGCCGGCGCGTACTCGCACGATGGTGCTGTGGTGATCGGAACCTTGGATATTGATTGCCTTGGCATACCCGCGTTCCCATTTGGTGATGTGATAGGCCACATCGGGTACGAAGTAGGTGTAACCACCATCGGATTTGCGCATGACGCGGTCTTTGTCATCGCCGTAGTCGGTGGTCTTCAACCAGAGCGCGCCATCCGCGTCGAAAGTCTTGCCGGAAGCGAGTAGGCGCTTCACGGTGTCTTCCACGCGACCATCGGTATAGAGCGAGGATTCGAGATAGTAGTTATCGAACTTCACTCCGAAAGCTTGGAGATCGATATCCTGTTCTTTGCGTAACGCCGCTACCGCGAATTTCCGTATGCGTTCGATGTCGGACAGATCGTGTCCGACTTCCTCCAAATAGGCCTGCGCGATTTCTCGGATGTATTCGCCGCGATAACCGTCTTCGGGAAACTCGACGTGCTCGCCCAGAATTTCCTTCGCGCGCGCACGGACGGAAATCGCGAGATTCTGAATTTGAACGCCGGCGTCGTTGTAATAGAACTCGCGTGTGACGGCGTAGCCCTGCGTTTCAAGTAAAGCGCAAATGGCATCGCCCAAGGCGGCTTGACGGCCATGGCCCACATGGAGCGGGCCGGTGGGATTGGCCGAAACAAACTCGACTACCACTTTTTCGCGGCGCCGTTTAGGCGTGCGGCCGTAGTCGTTGCCCGCTGCGTAAATGCGACGGATGGTTTCCAGTTTTGCCGCAGCTTTGAGGCGTATGTTTAAAAAACCGGGTCCGGCGATTTCGACCGCCTCCACCCATTCCGAAACGGGTAGGACGGCGAGCAAGGATTCAGCAACTTTGCGCGGTGGCGCTTTGAGCGTACGCGCGAGTTGCATGGCCACGTTGGTGGCGTAATCGCCATGGCTGGCCTGCTTGGGCCGTTCGAATTCGATAATTCCAGGCAGCTGTTCAGGCGCGATCTTCGCGAGTGCCTGGCTGAAGAGTTGGAAAAGATGGGCGCGGATATCCGCCGACATGGTGCGCTATAGCCTTGAGCTTCGTCCGAGAGATCGAAGCGCTGCAAAAGGCGCGCATTGTACCCCGAGCCGAGGCGGGATACGCGAATGACGCCTGGCGGCGCGAATGAACGCGCCGCCAAGCGGAAGTGAGGGAAGCGGTTTTAGTGGGTGCCTGTGGTTTGCAAATTGGGTTTCACCCCGGAGGTCACTTTGCCGGGGGCTTGTTTGTTGGCGCCGGCGATAGAGGCCACATCACCCGCCAACTCGCCGCCTTCTTCGATAACCAGCTTGCCGTAGCGGATCACCCCGGAAACACGTCCGGTGGCGCGGATGATTAATTGCTTGCGTGCAGTTAACTCGCCGATGAACTCTCCCCGGATTTCAGCGACATCGATGCCTACGTTGCCCTGGAAAGAACCGCTTTCGGCAATTTGAATCACCCGGCTGTCCATCGAAGCCTCCACACGCCCCTCGACGACCAACGTGTCGCAATCGGTGATTTCCGCGCCTTTGAGTTTAATGTCGGGCCCGACCGTGAGGCGGCTGCCTTTGGGATCTTCCACGGGTGCAGCTTTCACGCTTTCGCTCATTGCACCGGGCGTCGGGGTTGGCGTAGTGGTTACAGCAGGCCGCGCTTCCGCCGAGGGTTGGGGTGGCGAGGTGGTGACGGAGCCTTGTTGGCCGCCGGCGCTCAAAGTATCGCGGCGATAACGGTCATTTGTGCCGAATAGATTTTGTTTGTTCAACATCGTATTTCTCTCCTGGTGATTCAATCGGTCGCGACGCGGCTTGCGTGACGCAGCCATACGATGCGATTCGAATCGCGAAGTTCAGCAAGGCCTATGCCGGAATTCAACAATCACCGTTTTGTCTCTGTAGCGCCATACTCCGCCCGATTTCAAATTTGCGTTAAACGTCTGTGTGTACCGACAAAATAACGTGGCGTCTGACTTCGACGAAAATGCATTCACGCTCCCAGATACAATGCCTTCACTCCGGACATGCTGATTTCACTACGCAGTTTCGCAATGCGTCGCGAATGCAGACACGATTTCATGCGAATGACATATGTCGCAGGCGCACGACCCCAGATTCATTGATGACATGGATAAAACCGAAGCGGTGATCGAGCAATTGGGGCGGCATGGTTGGGCTGTGCAGCCCGACTTCGTGCCGACCGAAAGCGTTGGCCTATTGCGAGCAGAAGCGCTCGAACAGCATGCGGCGGGATTGTTCAAGCAAGCCGGTGT
>DATEEW010000247.1:0-4686 GCA_035280965.1 Burkholderiales bacterium | reverse complement strand
GCTGGATGAAATATGCACGAAGGCCAGGGCCGAAAAACTCAAAGTCGTCCATCAGCAAAAAGTTGAAGAATGCATGCGCAATCCCCCGCCTCGCGTCGATGATCCCAGAGCCGCGTGCGAACGCATGTGGAACGGGTATGGCTGGGGCGTGCCTACGGGAAAAGGAGGTCGCAGTCCGACCCTCTACAATGAAATTCCCGAATGTCTTGCTGCGTTCGAAGCGCGCAAAGAAGACATTCGCTAAAACGCGGGCAGTTCCAACGGATTTAAAGGCGAACGCGATGACGAAGCTTGGGTTCGTAGCACTGTTATGTCTCTGGGATGCTTCCGGGCAGGTGTTAGCGCAGCAAAGCTTCCAAAGCGAAGGTCAAGCTTTCAAGGTCGTGACGGTAACGCAGGGACTAGAGTTTCCCTGGTGCGTGGCTTTTCTGCCGGACGGGCGGATGCTGCTCACGGAACGACCCGGCCGTTTGCGTTTAATCGAGGCGGATGGCCGACTCCATAAGCAAGCGATACGCGGCGTGCCCGAGGTTGTTGCGCGCGGGCAAGGCGGTCTGTTCGACGTCGCCTTGCATCCGGATTTTGCGAAAAATCGCTGGATCTACCTCTCGTATTCCGAGCCGGGCGAAGGCGGCCAAGGCACCGCGCTCATGCGCGCGAAGTTCGTCGAAGGCGAGGGCGGAGCGCGTCTGGAAGAGCAGCGGGTTTTGTTTCGCATGCAGCCCAAGTCCGGCACCAATCATCATTTCGGTGGCCGTATCGTATTTGACCGCGCCGGTTACGTTTATCTGACCCTGGGCGATCGCGGCGATATGGACCGCGCGCAGAAACCGAACGACCACGCCGGCAGCACGATCCGCCTGCATGACGACGGCAGGGTGCCTGTCGACAATCCCTTCGTCAAAACAGAGGGTGCAAAACCCGAGAAGTACACGCTGGGTCAACGCAACATCCAGGGAGCGACCTTGCATCCCAAAACGGGCGCCGTATGGACGCATGAGCACGGCCCGCAGGGTGGCGACGAGGTCAACGTCATTCGCGCCGGCGCGAACTATGGGTGGCCCGTGGTCACATATGGGGTGAATTACGTGATCGGGACAAAAATCGGCGAAGGCACGAGCAAACCCGGCATGACGCAGCCCTTGCACTACTGGACGCCTTCCATTGCGCCCTCGGGGATGGCCTTTTACGAAGGCGACCGCTTTCCCAAATGGCGCGGCAACCTGTTCGTGGGTGCGCTGAAGGACCAGATGCTGGTGCGTTTACAGCTGGACGACGAAAAGGTGCTGAAAGAAGAACGGCTGCTGAAAAACGTAGTCGGTCGTATCCGCGATGTCCGAAGCGGGCCACGAGGCGATTTGTACTTGTTGATCGATGACGAAGCGGGTCGATTGCTGCGCATCGAGCCGGTCGGCGGCTGAGGTCTTGCCGAATTCGATAAACGCTGCGCTATACTGAATGTGCATGGCCGTCACGCGTTTTTGCGGCGGTCGTTGAACGAGAAGGCTCCCGCTGCGCGACGAGCCCAGCCCAGACTAAATGCAGGATCGACAACTTGCCTAGCCTGAATCAAATGCTGGTCGTGCTGGTAGCCTTGATCCTGCTTGATCTGCTGTTTTTGCGTTTACGTCGTAAACACTTGTGGGCACGTCGCGCTTCGTTGTTCAGCGGCGTGGCGATGATGGCGGCCTTTCTTGCGGCGCTGATCATCCACTTTGTGTTGTCCTGAGGCGTTTAAGGCGCTATTCCAGAAAAGGCTTGATCAGCGCATGCACGTTCACGCGTGCGCCGATGCGCGCCAGTATCAGAAATGAGCCGGCGAGCTTGCGATGCAGGAAAAGCGTTTCCGGCGGTGGCGTAAGCAGATAGTCGCTGCGCATCAACAAATCGAACCCTGCTTCACGCGTACGCTGGGGAATTCCGGAGGCCGAGAAGTCATAGGGACCACGATGACGTAGCGGCTCGCAAGTCATCATCATCAGATCCACACTGCTTTCTATTACTTCCGGTGGCGCATTGCGTTCGATATAACCGACTTCGATGCCGGCGCGCCGAACGCCGTCCCAATCGTTGGTAACGATGGCGCGACATAATTTCACGTACTTGCCGACGAAGCGCATGTCGAATTTGCGCACCGAACCGAAATCCAGCAGGACGATACGCTTCGATCGCGGATCGTAAAGATAGTTGGCGAAATTCGGGTCGGTCTGCATGAACCGGAATTCGAATAACTCGCGAAACACCAGTTGCATGAGCAGCCGGCCGATCGCGTTGCGTTGCGACTGCGATACGCCGTCCTGGATCAGGTTCTCCATCGCTTCGCCTTCGACGTAATCCATAGCCAGAATGCGCTTGGTGCTCAGATCGCGATGAACTCGTGGCACCAACACCCGCGGTTCGTCGGCCACCAGTTTCCGATAACGCTCCAGCAGATCGGCTTCCTGCAAATAGTCGGCTTCCTGATGTAACTGTCTTTTCGCTTCGGCAATGGTGTCGCGCACGTCCACATTGGAAGGCAATAGTTTGAGGAGACGTAGCAAACCGGCCACGTTGTTGACGTCGCTATCGATCGATTGCGCGACGCCGGGATATTGAATCTTCAGGGCCAGCTCGCGCCCGTCGGCGCTTAGCGCTCGATGCACCTGACCGATCGAGGCGGCCGCGATGGGCGTTTCATCGAAAAATTCGAAATGTTGTTCCCAGCCGGCGCCGTATTCGCGGGCCACCACGCGGCGTAATTGCGCTTGCGGCATCGGGTCCGCGCCCGCACGCAATATGCTCAATGCGCTGGCGAATTCCGGGGGCAGAAAATCGGGACCTTCCAGGGAAAGCAGTTGTCCGAGCTTCATTGCCGCACCGCGCATGCGCGAAAGGCGCTCGGCAATGCGATGCGCGGTACGCGCGTTGAGCATGGGGTTGCTCTCCGAAGGCTTTGTATCGCCCGCGCGACGTACGCCTTCGATGACGCCACCGATGACGAGTTCGCCCGCCATCAACCCTAATTGCATGAAACGCTCGATGCGCCCCGCGGGAACACTGGATTGGCGGCGTGTGGTGCGTGCGTTCATAAGGGTATTGGTGGCCGGGATATGCAAAACCTGCTACACGGAGCAAGCGTAGTGCCCGCGCTTGCTTTTGACCGCTGAGGCGCCTAGGCGCAGGCGTGGCTGGACGATTAATTCGCCCCACGCGCTAAAATGCGGCCAAGGCGGCGCTGGTGCCGCCTTTTTCGATATGAGTCGAGCGCTTCGTGGAAATCTGGAAACCCAATGTTGTCGTGGCCGCCATCGCCGAGCGCGAAGGCAAATTCTTGTTGGTCGAAGAAGAAATCGAAGACGGTCGGCTGGTTTTCAATCAACCGGCGGGACACTGGGATCCGGGCGAAACCTTGCTCGAAGCCTGTGTACGCGAAACGCTGGAAGAGACGGCTTATGTGTTCAAGCCGACGCATCTATTGGGGGTGTTTTCCTGGACGCCGCCGGGCGACGATAAAACCTATTTGCGTTTCGCTTTTTGCGGCGAGGCGGGCGCGCATGATCCGGCGCGCAAACTCGATAAAGAAATCCGCCAGGCGCTATGGCTCAGCGCGGATGAGATCCGCGCCTGTCGCGATCGTCACCGTAGTCCCTTACTCATGCATTGCATCGAGCAGTACTTGAGCGGCGCGCGGTATCCGCTCGAAGTCATCGAACATTTCGGTTGAGGAAACTGATGGGGAGGCTCTTCACCGGCTGCCTATTGATATGTGCGACGGTATGTGCAACGACTGCGGTCCGCGCGGCTCAACCGATCGCGATTTGTCACGCCTACGGTTGCAACGCAAGCACCGAAGTGCGATTCAGCGATGCGGAATTGAAGGAGTTGCATCGCTTTTTCGTGGGGGTCCGTAATGCCGAGGAAGAACGCGATACCGCGGCGCGCGTGGTCGGCCTTTTTTATTTGCTGGCGGGTAAGCAATCGCCGGTATGGCAGGATCACGGCGAAAACGACGACGATGAGGAACTGATCGGTCGAATGGACTGCATCGATCATTCCACGAACACCACCGTCTTTTTGCGTTTGATGCAGCAATCCGCGTGGCTGCGCTTTCATGATGTGGCCGAACCGGTGCAGCGGGGATTCTGGGCCGCACACTGGGCTGCGCGGCTGATCGAGCGCGCCGATGGAAGCGAATGGATCATCGATTCCTGGTTTTTCGATCCAGGTCGACCGGCCGCGGTATTCCCTCTCGACACTTGGCGTCGCGGCGCGGCGCCGATAGGGTTCAAAGAAACATGGCAGTGAAAGAACGCATTGTTGTAGGGATGTCGGGCGGCGTCGATTCCGCCGTGTCCGCCTTGTTGCTTAAACGGGCCGGGTATGAGGTCGTCGGCCTGTTCATGAAGAATTGGGAAGACGATGACGACGATGAGTATTGCTCGACGCGTCAGGACTTGGTGGATGTCGTATCGGTCGCCGATGTCGTCGGTATCGACATTGAAGTGGTGAACTTTGCCGCCGAATACAAGGACCGCGTTTTCAGCGAATTTCTACGTGAGTATTCCGCCGGACGCACGCCCAATCCAGACGTGCTTTGCAACGCCGAAATCAAGTTCAAGGCCTTTTTAGATCATGCGCTCGCCATGGGGGCGCAGCGCATTGCTACCGGCGACTACGCCGGAGTACGCGAAGTCGAGGGGCGCTTCG
>DATEEW010000246.1:0-3884 GCA_035280965.1 Burkholderiales bacterium | reverse complement strand
GTTCCGGCGGTGGACTGCAGGCCTGTTGGTTGCTGGCTTACAAGTTCCGAGGAGCGGCTTTCAGCTTCATCCGAATGCCACCCCGTAATGCCGAGCGAGGTACGCTGCGATGAAGGCCTTCGATTCCAAACGACGAAACTTTCTCAAGGCGTCGGCGGCAACCGGCGGTGCGGTCGCAACCGGCTCGCTTTTGCCCGGCGCGGAAGCGGACGCCGCTGTGCAGCAAGGCGTGTCAGCCTCATCTCCCACCGTCAACATTCTCCTGCGCGTTAATGGCGCGGATCATCAAGTGATGATTGATCCACGCGCGACGCTCCTCGATACGCTCCGCGAACGGCTGCAGCTCACCGGTAGCAAGAAGGGCTGCGATCAGGGACAGTGCGGCGCCTGTACGGTGATTGTCGACGGCAGACGCATTACTTCCTGCCTCACCTTGGCCGTGATGCAGGAAGGCCACGAAATCACCACCATCGAGGGACTGGGAACGCCCGCGAACCTGCATCCCATGCAGGCTGCCTTCGTTAAACATGATGGCTACCAATGTGGATTCTGTACGCCGGGCCAGATCTGCTCGGCCGTCGCCATGCTCGATGAAGTGAAGGCGGGCATCCCGAGCCACGTAACAGCGAATTTGATGCAAGGCATTGCGCCCTCCGACATGGAATTTCGCGAGCGGATGAGCGGCAACATTTGCCGCTGCGGCGCCTATTCCAATATCCAGGAAGCGATTGGCGAGGTTGCGGGGCTCAGTGGAGTAACAAAACGATGAAACCATTCACTTACGAACGCGCGAGCTCTCCAGCCGAAGCCGCCGCTGCTGCGGCGAACAACCAGGGCGCCAAGTTCATCGCCGGCGGCACGAACCTGCTCGATCTGATGAAGCTTCAGATCGAGACACCCTCGCTTCTCATCGATGTTAACAATCTCGGACTCGACAAGATCGAAGCAACGCCGGAGGGTGGATTGAAAATCGGCGCGCTGGTGCGCAATACCGATCTAGCATCGGACACGCGAGTGCGGCGCGACTATGCGGTGCTGACGCGCGCGCTGGTCGCAGGCGCATCCCCCCAGTTGCGCAATCAGGCGACCACCGCCGGCAATCTTTTGCAACGGACGCGCTGCCCTTACTTCTACGACACCAACCAGCCGTGCAACAAGCGCGAGCCCGGCAGCGGTTGCGGCGCAATCGGCGGCTTCAGCCGGCAGCACGCCATCGTCGGCACGAGCGAGGCTTGTATCGCGACGCATCCGAGCGATATGGCCGTCGCGATGCGCGTGCTTGATGCGACGGTCGAAACGGTTCGACCAAACGGCTCGACTCGTACGATTCCCATCGCGGATTTTCATAAGCTGCCGGGGAACACGCCGCACATCGAACACTCCCTCGAAGCGGGCGAACTCATCACTGCAGTCACGCTGCCAAAGCCGATAGGTGGCACGCACGTCTATCGCAAGGTGAGAGATCGCGCCTCCTATGCATTCGCGCTGGTTTCAGTTGCGGCGATTGTGCAAAAAGACGGTATGGGCCGTGTTGCATTGGGCGGTGTCGCACATAAGCCTTGGCGCGTCGAAGCCGCAGAGCGGGAGATGCCTCGTGGTGCGAAAGCGGTAGCGGCAGGTCTCGTCGGTGATGCGCGCACCACGCACGACAACGCATTCAAGCAGCCGCTGGTGGAGCGCACCCTCGCGGCGGTTCTGGCAGAAGCGAAGGGGCAAGCATGAAGTTCGACACGCCCGCAACGACCAACCCCATAGATCAACTCAAGGTGGTCGGAAAACCCGCCCACCGCATCGACGGTCGGCTCAAGACCACAGGTACCGCTCCTTACGCCTACGACCGGCACGACGTCGTAGCGAACCAGGCATATGGCTATGTGGTCGGTTCGGCCATTGCGAAAGGTCGCATCCTTTCGATGGACCTGTCCGCTGCGAAAGCCGCGCCCGGCGTGATCGCCATCGTCACGCATCAAAACGCAGGCAAGCTCGCCAAGGCCGAGCGCAATACCGCCAAACTATTAGGCGGGCCGGAGATTCAGCACTACCACCAAGCCATCGCGCTCGTCGTCGCGGAAAGTTTCGAGCAGGCGCGAGCGGCGGCGCAGCTCATGCGAGTGCAATACACGCGTAGCAAGGGCGCATTCGATCTCGAAGCCTTGAAGGATTCCGCCCCGGCCAAGAAAGGATTTGGCGGCCCGGGCGAATCGAAGGTCGGGGATTTTGAAACTGCATTTTCCAGCGCTCCGGTGAAGCTCGACGCGACTTACAAGACCGCATACGAATCGCATTCCATGATGGAGCCGCACGCCAGCATCGCCGCATGGGACGGCGATCGTCTCAACGTGTGGACCTCGAATCAAATGATCGCGTGGAGCGTGGACGACATGGCACGCACGCTCGGCATCCCCAAGGAGAAAATCCGCGTCATGTCGCCTTACATCGGCGGCGGCTTCGGCGGCAAGCTCTTCTTGCGTTCGGATGTTCTGCTCGCCGCACTCGGCGCACGCCTTACGCGTCGTCCGGTCAAGGTCTCGTTACAGCGCGCGTTGATGCCGAACAACACGACACATCGCTCAGCGACCATCCAGCACATTCGCATCGGCGCAACCAAGGACGGCAAGATCACCGCCATCTCCCACGACAGCGTGTCGGCCAACCTGCCCGGCGGAAGCGTCGAATCCGCCGCGACCCAAACGCGCGCGCTTTACGCGGGGGCGGACCGCATGACCGCGAATCGGGTCGCTGCGCTCGATTTGCCCGAAGCCAACGCGATGCGCGCCCCGGGTGAAGCGCCCGGCATGGCCACGCTGGAAATCGCGATGGACGAAATGGCCGAGAAACTCGGCATGGACCCGGTCGAATTCCGCATCCTCAACGACACGCAAGTCGTGCCGGACAATCCACCCGCCTCAGATGGGACCGATCCGCAATCGAAGAAACCCGAATCGAAGGAGAAGCACAATCCCAATCCGCCGTTCTCGAAGCGGCAACTAGTCGAGTGCTTTCGAGTCGGCGCGAAACGCTTCGGATGGGAGAAGCGCAACGCCAAGCCCGCGCAGGTGCGCGAGGGCCGCTGGCTCATCGGCATGGGCACCGCCTCGGCGTTTCGCGACAATCTGCTCACCAAATCGGCGGCACGCGTGCGCCTCGATCAGCGCGGCATCGTGACCGTCGAAACCGACATGACTGACATCGGCACCGGCAGCTACACCGTCATCGGACAGACCGCCGCCGAAATGATGGGCGTGCCGTTGGATAAAGTTGTGGTGCGCCTGGGCGATTCGAGCTTCCCCGTATCCTGCGGCTCGGGGGGGCAGTGGGGCGGCAACAACTCCACGGCCGGTGTTTACGCCGCGTGCATGAAGTTGCGCGAAGCTATCGCACAGAAGGCCGGCTTCAACGCAAGCGATGCGCAGTTTGCAGATGGTCAAGTAAGGGCGGGAGGCGAGAGTGTTGTGCTCGCCGATCTGGCCGGATCGCGCGAACTTGTTGCCGAAGATTTCATCGAGTACGGCGATCTCGACAAGAAATTTCAGCAATCGACCTTCGGCGCCCACTTTGTCGAAGTCGCCGTTGATTCGGCGACGGGCGAAACGCGCGTGCGACGCATGCTTGCGGTCTGCGCCTGCGGTCGCATCCTGAATCCAAAGACCGCGCGCAGCCAAGTCATCGGTGCCATGGTCATGGGCGTCGGCGCGGCGTTGATGGAAGAGCTAGCGGTCGACAAGCGTCACGGCTTTTTCGTTAATCACGACCTCGCAGGTTACGAAGTGCCTGTGCACGCTGACATTCCACATCAGGAAGTAATCTTCCTCGATGAGACCGACCCCATCTCCTCGCCCATGAAAGCGAAGGGCGTGGCGGAACTCGGCATCTGCGGCGTCGCT